>CAKONT010000035.1 GCA_934097255.1 uncultured Bacilli bacterium | reverse complement strand
AATTTAATTAAAGAAGGTTATTTAGAAATAACTCTTTTAGGGCAAAATGTAAATGCTTATGGTAAGGATTTGTATGATAATTACACTTTAGCAAATTTATTAGAAGATATAGCAAAAAAAGATGTTCCAAGAATTAAATTTATTACATCTCATCCATGGGATTTTACTGATGAAATGATTGAAGTAATAAAAAAATATGATAATATTTTAAATTATATTCATTTACCTGTTCAATCAGGAAGTAGTGCTGTTTTAAAAAAGATGGGAAGAAGATATACTAAAGAAGAATATTTATCTCTTGTAGAAAAAATAAGAAAAGAAATTCCAAATGTTACATTAACTACTGATATAATAGTTGGGTTCCCATCTGAAACAGATGCTGATTTTGAAGATACGTTAGATGTTGTAAGAAAATGTGAGTATGATCTTGCTTATACTTTTATTTTTTCAAAAAGAGTAGGTACTCCAGCTTATAATATGGAAGATAATACCCCTTTAATAAAAAAAGAAGAAAGACTAAAGAGGTTAAATGAATTAGTTAATGAATTTGCGCTTATAAATAATAAGAAATTAGTAAATACGGTATCTTCAGTTTTAGTTGAGGGATATAGTGAAAAAAATAGTGATCTTTTAATGGGATATACTGAGGGATCAAAACTTGTTAATTTTAAAGGACCAAAAGATATTATTGGTAAAATTGTTAAAGTTAAAATAACTGATGCGAAAACGTGGAGTTTAGATGGAGAATATATTAAATAAATATATTCTTTTTTAATTTAGGTAAACAAAATTATTTTTTTTCATAAACTATATTAAGGATTGAAAGGAGTGAAATAATGTCTACTTTTCGAGAAATAGTTACTAAATCAGTTATTGGTAAAGGGAAAAAGACTTTTTCAAATACGTATACTTTAACACCGGAGTCTGATAAAACACCAACAACTATTTTAGGATGTTGGGTCATTAATCATCAATTTAAAGGCTACAAAAAACAAGATAAAATAATTGTTGATGGAAGTTGTGATGTCAATATTTGGTATGCTTATGACAATGATAAACAAACATTTGTTACTAAACAAAACATAACGTATAGTGAAGCATTAATTGTTAACAAAAAAAGAGAAGCAGATACAAATAATGAAGAAATTATTGTAAGAAGTCTTAAACAGCCTGTATGTACTAAAGTTGATATAGAAAATGGTAATATTATTTATTCTATTGAAAAAGAACTTGGAATTGAACTTGTTGGAGATACTAAAATAAGAATAGCAGTAGATGAGAATGAAGATGAATGGGATGAAATAATTGATGAGAAAGAAAAAGAAGAACTTATTGATGAAATAGATAATGTTAATGAAAATTATATAAATGACGAAAAATAAAAATAAAAGTTTTCTTTTATTTTTATTTTGTTATACATTTATGGTTGACATTTGTTTTTATTTAGTGTATATTATTCGTTGTTGAAAGGAGATTAATATGGCTGTAAAAATTAGATTAACAAGAATGGGCTCTAAAAAAAGACCAACTTATAGAGTAGTTGCAACAGATTCAAGAAGTCCTAGAGATGGAAAGTATTTAGAAAAAATAGGATTTTATAATCCATTAACTTCCCCAGCTGAGATAAAAATTGATGAAGAAGTAGCTTTAAAATGGCTAAGAAATGGTGCACAACCTACTGATACTGCTAAAAGTGTGTTGTCAAAAGCTGGAGTTATGAAAAAATTTCACGACGAAAAGGTAAATAAATAATTATGAATTTATTAAACTTAACAGAAGAGTTGGTTTTATCGATAGTAAAAAATAAAGATGCTGTTAAAGTAGAAGAAGCCATATCCGATGAATCTAATATTATCTCTATTAACATTTTAGTTGATAATGATGATATGCCAAGAGTTGTTGGTAAAAGTGGAAGAGTGATAAACTCAATTAGAACCATTGTTCAAACCAGTAGTAATCTAAATGATTCTAGGATCGTAAAAATAAATGTTAATAATGTTTAAATTTCATTTGACATTTAGAAAAAATAGTATATAATTAATATTGTCTAGTTTTAGACAATGTTTTGGGGAATTAGCTCAGTTGGCTAGAGCATCTGCCTTGCACGCAGAGGGTCAAGGGTTCGAGTCCCTTATTCTCCACCAATAATGTATAAATCCCTTATTTTATAAGGGTTTTTATTTTACTTATTAAAAGTAGGGTTTATTTTTTTAAAAAAATATAATATAATATAAATAGTAAAATTTTGAATAAAATGTTTTATGGAGGAATGTATGAGTTTAGAATCTATTTTAGATGTTGTATTAAAGATTCTTGATATTTCGATAGTTTGGATTCTTTTTTATACTATTTTAAAAAATATTAAAAACAACGTTAAGTTGTCATTACTTTTTAAAGGAATAATTTTTATAGTTATTTTAAAAGTTGTTGCGGATTATCTTAATTTAACGACAGTAGGACTTCTTTTGGAATATGTTATTATGTGGGGTCCACTTGCTTTGATTATCATTTTTCAACCAGAAATTAGGACTATTTTGGAACAATTAGGTAGAACACAACTTCTTGGAAGACATAAAGTTCTTACTGTTGATGAAAGAGAAAAACTTGTTTATCAAATAATTCAAGCTATTGATTATATGCGTAAGAGTCAAATAGGGGCTTTGATTGTTATTGAAAGAGATATTAGTTTGCATGATTACATTGCTAAATCAGTTAACTTATATGCTGATATATCAAGTGAACTTTTAATATCAATTTTCTTTCCAAATAATCCATTACACGATGGAGGAGTTATTATTCAGGGAGATAAAATTAGTTGTGCCGGTGCTGTTTTTCCAACATCTAGTAGTAACAAAATAAATAAAAGACTTGGAACAAGGCATCGTGCAGCTTTAGGAATTGCTGAAGAAACAGATGCAATAAGTGTTGTTGTTTCAGAAGAAACTGGTAGGATTTCTATCGCTATTAGAGGAGAATTATACTACAATTTAACAATTGATGATGCCAGAATATTATTAATTGATGAATTAAAACCTAAAGTTGATGATTTTGATGACAAAGAAGAGGAGGTATATCATGAGTAAGAAAAAGAAAGCCTCTAAAAAGCATGATTATAAGTTATTAAAAATGATTGGAAGACCAATTTATCGTTTTTTTGAATCTATTTTCAAATTAATTGATAAAATAATTGTTACTCCTATTAGTAAATTAATTTTAAAAGTTAGTAAAGCGTCTAATTTTACAAGTAGACCAATTGATAGATTATTAAATAATAAATCATTTTTAATTGTTTTTTCATTAATTCTTGCTTTTGTTGCATTTGTAGTAATAGGAAATACTACTAATACATCAATAAATAGTTCAGCAGATATTATCTATAATCAAAAAATTAACGTTTTGTATAATGAGCAAGATTATGTTGTTGAAGGATTACCTAATACTGTTGATATTACAATGATTGGTAGAAGATCAGACCTTTATCTTGCAAAACAATATCCAAACGATGAGATTGTAGCAGATCTTAGAGGACTTAAACCTGGTTCTCATGAGATTAAACTTAAGTATAATGGATCTGTTTCGTCTGTTACTTACAAACTTGATCCATCAACGGTTACTGTTGTAATTTATGAAAAATTATCTGAATCAAGAAAGGTAAAAGAAGAAGTTTTATTTGAAAATAAATTAGATTCTAAATATACTATTTCTGATATATCATTTAGTATGGATGATGTTTATATTAAGGGAGCAAAGTATAAATTAGAAAAAGTTGCAAATGTTAAAGCTCTTATTAATTGTAAAGATATTGTAATTAATTCTGATACTTTAAATGCAACAGGTAGTGTTACAACTACTTTAAAAGATGTTCCTCTTTATGCTTATGATGAAGAAAATAATCCAGTTGACGTTGAAATTGTTCCAGGAAAAATAGATGCGACGCTTGTTATTTCTTCACCAAGTAAAGAAGTACCTCTTAGAGTTGAGTTTGAAGTTAGCAAAGATAAGGAAATAACATCGTTTGGTAAAGCAATTGAAAATGTTACATTGTCAACTAATAAAGTTACTATTTATGGTAATAAAGAAGACTTAGAAAAAATTAGTTATATTCCAGTAAAATTAGATGTTACTAATGTTTCTAAAGATACGGAATTTAATGTTAATATATCAAAACCAAGTGGAGTAAAAGAAATGAGTGCTTCATCTGTTGTTGTAAAAGTAACGTTTGGTGATGTTATCGAAAAAACAATAGAAAATGTTGCAATTCAAACTAAAAACTTACCTAGTGGTTATAAAGCTCAAGCAGCAACAAAAAATGATAGTGTTGTAACTGTTAAGGTAAAAGGTACTGAAAACAATTTAAAAAATATTTCAAAGGACAATATCGAAGCTTATGTTGATTTAAAAGATATAACAGCACTTGGTGAGTATTCCGTTAAGGTTTTGGTAAAAGGTGAAGATAACAAAGCAACGTATACATCACAAACTAACAAAGTAAAAATAATAGTTAGTAAATCGTAGTAAAAAAAGTTTTTAGATAAACTTTTTTTAATTTGTGTGATATAATACATGAAGTCCGTTTGTTAATTAGTATATAAAAAAAGGAGGATTTAGATGAAACAATATTTAAAATATATAAAGGGCAATGTTTTTGCAACAATTATTTCTCCTATTCTTATGATATTTGATGTTTTAGGAAGCATTGTTCAACCCCTTTTGATGTCAAAAATAATTGATGTTGGTATTTCAAATAACGATATGAATTATATCATTAAAATGGGTATTATTATGGCCATATTTGCTTTAGTCCAAATGGTATCTGGTTTTTTATGTATGTATTTTAGTGCTAAAGCATCATACGGTTTTTCTTATAATTTGAGAAAAGATTTAATGAAGAAAATACAAGAATTCTCATTTTATAACATTAATAAATATAAAACTTCTAGTTTGATAACAAGAGTTACAAACGATGTTCAAGTTTTAACTCAATTGTATCAAATGACACTTAGAATAGTTGTTCGAGCTCCAATTATGTTTTTTGCAGGAATTATTATGTGTTTAATTTTAAGTAAAAAGTTGACATTAATATTAGTTTTTTTAATACCACTTTTATTTATAATTATCTTAATTCTTATGAAAAAAGCAGCACCATTATTTTTAAAAGTACAAAAGGGAATTGATAATGTTAATCAAGTTATAAAAGAAAATTTATCCGGTGTTAGAGTTATAAAGTCATTTGTTAGAGAAGATTTTGAAAGAAAAAGATTTAATAAAGCAAATACAAAACTAAGAGATGTTTCTGTTGAAAGTTATGGCAAGATTGTTTTAATGATGCCAATTATTAATTTAATATTACAAATAGCAATAGTATTTGTTTTATACTTTGGTTCAAAAGAAGCTATTAATGGTAATATTTTAGTTGGTAGTTTATCTTCACTAATTATGTATATAGTAAGAACATTATCAGCAATTGTTATGATGGCAATGGTATTTATTAATTTTGCCAGAGCACAAGTATCTTCAAAAAGAGTTTTAGAAGTATTAAATGAAAAAATTGATATTAAAGACAATGATACTTCTTATGAAATAACAAAAGGTAATATCGAGTTCAATGTTAAAAAGTTTATATTTAAAGATACACCATCTGATATTGTATTAAATAATATAAAATTCTCAGTAAATCAAGGAGACGTTGTTGCTATAATTGGATCAACAGGAAGTGGTAAATCGACAATTGTTAATTTGTTACCTAGATTTTATGATGTAAAAGAAGGTTATGTTAAAATTGACGGAATTGATGTTAAAAAATATAACTTAGAAAAATTACGTGATGGTATTGGAATGGTATTACAAGAAAATAGATTGTTTAAAGGAACCATAAATGAAAATTTAAGATGGGGAAATAATAATGCTACAAAAGAAGAAATAAAAAAGGCTTGTGAAGTTGCACAAATAGATGATTTTATTGAAAGTTTACCTGATAAATATGATTCAAAAGTAGAACAAAAAGGAAGTAATTTCTCAGGAGGTCAAAAACAAAGATTATGTATTGCAAGGGCTTTATTGAAAAATCCAAAGATATTAATACTTGATGATAGTGTTAGTGCTCTTGATGCAACAACAGAAAAGAAATTATCACAAGCTTTAAGAAAATATTATAAAAATACAACTATTTTTATAATTACTCAAAGAGTTAGTAGTTGTAAGAATGCTGATTATGTATTAGTTATGGAAAATGGGACAATAAATGGAATAGGTTCTCATAAAGAATTATTAAAAAATAATAAAATTTATCAAGAAATAAATGAATCACAAAAGGAGGTGGTTTTAGATGCCTAAAACAAAGTTTACCTCTGATAAAGTAAAAGATATGAACAAAACATTAAAAAGAACATGGGGTTATTTGAAAAAGTATAAAGTACAACTTATATTAGTGTTTGTTTTCATCGTTTTATCTATTTTATTTTCAACTATTAGTTCTTTTATGTTATCTCCTATTATTGATGATTATATAGTTCCAATGATAGAAAATCCTAAAAATAGTGATTATTTTAATGGACTTATCACACAACTTATTTATTTGACATGTTCTGCTATTTTAGGTTCTATTTTTACATATTTTCAATATAAAACAATGGCTAAAGTAGCATCTTATACTGTTAAAGATATGAGACAAGATTTATTTGATAAAATAGAAAAATTGCCAGTAAAGTTTTTTGATAAGCATGAACATGGCGAATTGATGAGTAGAATTACAAATGATTTAGATAATGTGACAATGGCTCTTAATACATGTCTAGATAATATTGTCTCTTCTACTTTAAATATCATTATTGCTTTAATTGTTATGTTTACAATAAATAAACAACTAACTATTATTAGTTTTGTTACGATTCCTGTTGTTATTTTGGTAAGTAAAATAATTACAGATCATACTAAAAAACAATATGTCGTTCAACAAAAATGCTTAGGTGAATTGAATGGATTTATCGATGAGTATATTTCCGGACAAAAAGTAATAAAAGCGTTTAATCGTGAAGATGAAACTTTAGAAAAGTTTGATGAATATAATAAAAAGTTAAGAAAAGAAGGATTTAAGGCTCAAGCATACGGTGGTGTTATTATGCCAGTTATGGGTTCGATTGCAAATTTATCTAATGCTGTTACTTATGTTTTAGCAGGTTTATTTGCGATTAAAGGAAAAATCTCTATTGGTAGTATTGTCGCCTTTACTAAGTTTGCTGGTCAATATACATATCCAATTACTGAAATGTCTCAGCAAATACCAACAATTCAACAAGCTTTAGCAGGAGCAGAGCGTATGTTTGAAATAATTGATGAAGAAGTTGAGTTTGCTGATTCAATTAATAAAAAAGCCTTAAATGATGTAAAAGGACTTGTCGAATTCAAACATGTATCGTTTGGTTACGATAAAAAAGAAATACTTCATGATATTAATATTAAAGCAACACCTGGACAAACTATCGCTTTAGTAGGTCCAACAGGCGCAGGTAAAACAACAATTATAAATCTTTTAACTAGATTTTATGATGTTACCAAAGGAGAAATAACAATTGATGGTAATAATATTAAAGATGTTAATTTTTATTCTCTAAGAGAAAATTTAGGTATAGTTTTACAAGATACAGTTTTATTTTCGAATACTATTATGGAAAATATTCGTTATGGAAAACTTGATGCGACAGATGAAGAAGTTATATCAGCTGCAAAAATTGCTAATGCTCACGCATTTATCGAAAAATTGCCAGATAAATATAATACCGTTTTAAATGAAGGTTCATCTAATATTTCCGTTGGACAAAGACAACTTTTAAACATTGCAAGAGTAATTTTAAATAATCCTAAAATAATAATTTTAGATGAAGCAACAAGTAATGTAGATACAAGAACAGAAGTAAAAATCCAAGAAGCAATGGAAAGTTTGATGAAAGGAAGAACAAGTTTTGTCATAGCACATAGATTATCGACAATAAAAAATGCTGATAAGATATTAGTTATTAATGATGGTAAAATTGTTGAAGAAGGAAAACATGAAGAATTACTAAACAAAAAGGGTATGTACTACGAAATGTATACTGGTATGTTTAGTGAAGAAGAATAAAAAAAAATTGGTGAAAAGAATTCATCAATTTTTTTAATATCAGAAAAATCACATAATATTTTTATTTTCTCACATTATTTCACAAGATTTTTTTGTTTCAAAAAAAAATTATTAGTGTTATAATTATACGTAGGATAGGTAAGAAAGTATGGATAAAAAGGTTTTTAAAACGTTAGATGAACAAATAAATATGTTAAAAGAAAGGGGATTAATTATAAATGATCCCGAATATGCAAAGAAAATACTTTTTAAAGAAAGTTACTTTTTTTTGCATGGTTATCGTTTTCCATTTTTAAAATCAATGGAAAATAGAGTATATATAAATAATACAACATTTGAAGAAGTATATAGTTTATTTTTATTTGATAGAAATTTAAGAAATCTTTTATTTAAAAATATTTTAATTATAGAAAATAATATTAAATCAGTTATATCATATAATCTTTCTTTAAAATATGGTTATCGTGAGAAGGATTATTTAAATCCTAAAAATTATAATAGTAATCCTGAAAAAAGAGGACAAGTTAATGATTTACTAAATAAAATGAAAAGACAAATTCAAAATAATGTATCATCTCACTCAGCAACTTTACATTACAATAATAAATATGGTTATATTCCATTTTGGGTTGCAGTAAAGGTATTGTCTTTTGGAATAATTTCAGAATTTTTTACCATTTTAAATAAAGAAGAACAATATGAAATTGTTGATAATTATAATCTTGATATAGATGATTTTTCTAATTACTTAAATATTCTTGCAAATTATAGAAATTTATGCGCTCATGAAAATATAGTTTATGATAATAAAAGTAATAAAATAATACAAGATAGCAAATATCATAGACTATTAAATATTCCAATTATGAATAATGAATATATCTATGGTAAAAATGATTTATTTGTTGTATTTATTATCTTTAAAGAATTGTTAACAAATGATGAATTTGTATTGTTTACAGTTGAATTTAAGAGGTATTTAAGTAACTTAGGTAAAAATATTAAAAGTATTAATATTACAAAAATACTTGATAGAATGGGGATTCCTGTAAATTGGGAAGATCTTATAAAATTTAATAAATAGGGAGGTTTATATAAATGATGAAAGAAAAAAAACAAAATCATATTATAAGATATTTTATTGTTTTTTTTATCAGTTTTTTATTACTTGGAGTAGTATGGCTTTTTTTAGGAAGGTATTTATC
>CAKONT010000034.1 GCA_934097255.1 uncultured Bacilli bacterium | reverse complement strand
TTTGAAGGTCCTGTCGCTGGCGTTGTTGTTGCAAGAGTAAACGACAAATTTGTTATAAATCCAACCGTAGAAGAAGTTGAGATGTGTGATATTTATATTACTGTTGCCGGTACAAAAGATGCTATTAACATGGTGGAATCTAGTGCTAAAGAAGCCCAAGAAGAAGATATGCTTGAAGCTTTGATGATAGGACATGAAGCAATAAAAGAACTTGTTTCGTTTGAAGAAGAGGTAATTAGTGAATGTGGAAAAGAAACATTTGCTTATGAACTTGTAAAAGTATCAGAAGAATTAAATGCTAAAGTAAGAGATTACATTACTGTTCGTATGGTTAATGCAATTAGAATCGAAGAAAAACTTGCACGACAAGAAAAAATAAATGAGTTAAGAAAAGAAGTTATTGATACATTTTTAGAAATGCAACAAGAAGATGATACAGATGATATATCAAAACAACTTAACGAAATTTTAGACAACATCGAAAAAGAAGAAGTGAGAAGACTTATTACAGAAGAACATATAAGACCTGATGGAAGAAAAATAGACGAGATAAGACCACTAGATTCTCAAGTTGACATATTACCTAGAACTCATGGCTCTGCTATGTTTACAAGAGGTCAAACTCAAGTTCTTAGTGTTACTACTTTAGGTAGTTTGTCTGAATATCAAATTCTTGATGGTATTGCTGATGAAGAAAGTAAAAGATTTATGCATCACTATAATTTTCCACAATTTAGTGTTGGTGAAACAGGAAGATATGGAAGTCCTGGAAGACGTGAAATAGGACACGGAGCTTTAGGAGAAAAAGCATTACTTCAAGTTATTCCGAGTGAAGAAGATTTCCCATATACAATTCGTGTTGTAAGCGAAGTTTTAGAAAGCAATGGTTCAAGTTCACAAGCAAGTATTTGCGCTGCATGTATGAGTCTTATGTCAGCCGGTGTTCCAATAAAAGATATGGTAGCGGGAATTGCAATGGGACTTATCACAAAAGATGATAAATATACTATTTTAACTGATATTCAAGGTATGGAAGATCACTTAGGAGATATGGACTTTAAAGTTGCCGGTACAAAAACTGGAATTTGTGCTTTGCAAATGGATATAAAAATAAAAGGAATAACAAGAGAAATCTTAAAAGAAGCATTAGATCAAGCTAAAAAAGCTAGGTTAGAAATATTAGAAAACATGAAGAAAGCTATATCTGAACCAAGAAAAGAATTATCTAAGTATGCGCCGAAAATTAAACAGATGAAAATAAGAGAAGACCAAATTAAACTTGTAATTGGCCGTGGCGGTGATGTAATAACAAAAATTATTCAAGACGCCAGTGGAGTTGTTTCTGTAAATGATAAGAATGCCGTTAAAATAGATATTGAAGATGATGGAAGAATCATTTTATATCATAGTAACTATGAAGTAATAGATAAAGCAATAAAAATGATAGAAGATATTACAAGAGAAGTAAAAGAAGGCGAAATATACACTGTCAAAGTAACTAAAATAGAAAGCTTTGGTTGCTTTGTAGAAGTATGGCCTGGACTTGAAGGACTTGTTCATATTTCAAAATTATCAACAGATGGAAAACGTGTTGAAAAATGTGAAGACATTGTAAAAGTTGGTGACGAAATAGTTGTAAAATGCCTAGGATATGATAGTAAAGGAAGACTTAACTTTTCAAGAAAAGATGTTTTATCTAAAGAAGATAATAAATCACTTTAAAAAATTAACTAAAAAAACTATAAAGAAATACTTTATAGTTTTTTTGTGATTTGATTCGACAAAGGAAATATTTATAATGGCAATTGAAAGGGTTGATAAAATGTGTTAGTTATGAATATGAAATTTATTCAAGGCATACTTTTTGTTAGGTTAAAAGGAAAATTAAATGATAAAAATAGTGTTAAACTAGATGAAAAATTATCAAGTTTAATAAGAAATAATGGCATTAAGTATGTTTTATTAAATTTAAATAATATTGAATGTAACTTGTCTTATGATATAAATTTATTTTTAAATTGTTTACATAACATAAATAAACAAAATGGAAAATTAATTATTGTTTATAAAGAAAAAATAACAAATAATAATAAAGTATCTATTTCTTTAGATAATTTTTATCAAATAACAAAAGAAAATATAGCATTTAGTTTGGTGAAATTATGATTGATTATAATATAATAAAAGATAATGAACCAATTATTTATTCTATTATTAATAAATATAGTGCATATTTCGATAAAGAAGATTTATATCAAGTAGCAATAATTGGACTAATAAACGCTTATAAAAATTATAATACAAATAAAAATACTAAATTTTCTAGTTATGCTTATTATTATATTTTAGGAGAAGTTTTTAAATATATAAGAGATACAAATACTTTTAAAGTTAGTAAAGAACTTGTAAAACTATGTTCAAGTATTGAAAAAGCAAAAGAAGTATTATCTCAAAAATATAATAAAGAACCAACAAAAAAAGAATTATCTTTATTTTTAGAAGTGGATGAAAAAGATATAGATAGTGCGTATATGGCATCTTCTTTAATTAAAAGCTTAGACAGTGAAAATATTGATGACATTTCTTTATACGATAAAGTTTCATTTGAAGATAATAGCTTTGATAGTGATATTTTAGATTTAAGATTTGAAATAGAAAACTTAGATGATTTTTCAAAAAAATTAATTACTGAAAGATATATAAATGATTTAAGTCAAAGTGACACTTCAAGTGTGCTTGGAATAAGTCAAGTTCAAGTTTCAAGAAAAGAAAAAGAAATATTAACAAGATTAAGAACTAGACTTAAATAAAAAATGGCTAATTAAGCCATTTTTTTGGATATAAAAGTTTTTTTAGTAAATATTAATAATGGTGAAAATTATGACAAGTAAAGAATATAAAAATTTAGTAAGTAAACATCCCGCTGAAGAAAAACGAGGATTAAATATGATCATTTCTTTTGTAATTGGTGGACTTTTTGGAGTAGCGGCAAATTTTTTAGTTAATTTTTACTCTAATGTTTTAAATATTCCATCAAGTGATGCGAGTGTTTTTATGATTACAACGTTAATATTTATCTCTTGTTTACTTACAGCTCTTGGTGTTTTTGACAATTTTGTCAAGTTTGCTAAGATGGGTGTTATTATTCCTATTACAGGATTTGCTCACTCAATGCAAAGTGCAGCGTTAGATAGTAAAAGTGAAGGACTTATTTATGGAATTGGTAGTAATGCGTTTAAACTTTCTGGATCTGTTATTTTATATGGTGTTTTCTCTGCATCAATATTTGGAATTATCAGATTCTTAATAATGGGAGGTGTTTAAGTATGACTTTTAAATATGAAAATGTATATGTAGAAGATACAGCAACAGTTGCTGGAAAATTAGAAAGTGAAGGTCCTTTAAGACAATATTTTGACAAAATTTACAGCGATTTTTATGATAATTGTAAAACATTTGAACAAATGGAAATTAAAATGTGTAAAGATGTAATTAACATTTTACTTGAAAAAACAAACAAAAATAAAGATGGCGTCGAATTAATTGTCGGAGGAGATTTATCTAATCAACTTGCAACATATTATTATGGAATATCGCCATATAAAATTCCTTCTTTGGGAGTTTATAGTGCATGTGCATCAACGATGGAAGAAGTGATTATTTCTTCTTGTTTAATAGATAGCAATAAGATAAACAACGCAATGTGTGTTACAACATCTCACAATTTAGCAAGTGAAAAGCAATTTAGAAATCCAACTGAATATGGAACACCAAAACCTAAAACAGCAACCTTTACATCAACCGGTGGAGCAAGTATTTTTTTAACTAACAAAAAAACCGGTGTAAAAGTATCATCGTCAACAATTGGTAAAGTAATTGATATTGGCTATAACGATGTTAACAATATGGGTGCATGTATGGCTCCTGCAGCTGCAGATACAATATTTTGGCACTTGAAAAATAATAATGAATCCGTGTTAGATTATGATCTTATTTTAACCGGTGATTTAGGTAAATATGGAAAAGAAATATTAAAAGATTATATTAATAAGGAATATAACATTTCTTTAACTGATAATTATAACGATTGCGGTGTAATGCTTTATGACTTAAATAATCAAAAAGAAATAACAGCCGGAGGATCTGGTACAGTTTGTAGCGCATTAGTTAATTACAGTTATATATATAAAATGCTTAAAGAAAAAAAATTAAATAAAGTATTATTAGTAACAACAGGAGCACTATTTAATCCCACTTTTATTTATCAAAAGCAAAATGTATTAGGAATTGCCCATGCTGTATGTTTGGAGGTTGTCAAATGACTTATTTATATTCGTTCTTATTTTGTGGGTTTGTTTGTTTAATTGCTCAAATATTATTAGATAATACTAAATTAACAGCAGGACACATTACAAGTATTTTTGTAGTTTTTGGAGCTTTTTTAGATACCTTTAGTATATACGATAAAATAATTACTTATGTCGGCGGCGGTGCCCTTGCTCCAATAACAAGTTTTGGACATTTACTTATACACGGAGCTATGGCAAGAACAGTTGAAAAAGGATTTATGGGTATTATAATGGGTGTTTTCGACTTAACAGCAGCCGGTATTACAAGTGCACTTTGTTTTAGCTTTCTATTTGCTCTTATTTTTAAACCAAGAGACTAACATTAGTCTTTTTTTTATACTTTATTACTACTTTGATAATTATAATTGTAAATAAATTTTATATACATATATAAATTTACTATTTTTATAACTTTTACATAATATTTACATACTTATTTTACATATAATAAAAATTTAAATAAATTAGACCAAAATATAAAATTTTTAGTTTAATCTTATATTCACTAAAATCTAAAAAACATATTATGTAGTAGAGGTGAAAAAAATGATTGAATTTATAATTCATTATTGGATACAAATATTATTTGGATTGTTAATTAGCCTTTTTTCCTATTTTGTAAAGATATTAAGAAATTATAAAAAAACCCTAGATACAACAAATGAAGGGGTTGTTGTTATATTAAAATGTAAAATAATTGAGTTATTTAACAAATTAAAAAACCAAGATACAATTACTGTATATGAAAAAGAAAATATTTTAGATCTTTATAATGTTTACAAAAAATTAGAATGTTGTGATGTTGTAGATGATTTGATAAAAAAAATAAATAATATTCCGATAGGTTAAATTTATGAAAGGAGATTTTTATGGATTTTTTTATGACTGATGAGCTTTTAAATATATTGATGATAAGTGTTATTTTTTCAACAGTTTTAATGGCTTTAATTCAAAAATTTAAGAGTTTATCTTTTATTACTAAAAGTTACCAAGTATGGTTTTTAAATTTGATTTTTTCTTTTCTTTTAGGTATACCGTTTGCAGTAAATTTATATAACGTTAGCTTAATGTCAGCAATTTGGGTTGGATTATTTAGTTTTATCGGTGCACCTACAATTTATGAATTAATGAAAAATCAAAAAATGATTAACTACAAGCCAAAATCGTCTAACGATAATTCAGATTACATAAAAATAAAAAAAGAAAACGAAATAAAAAGGACTTAGGTCCTTTTTTTATTAACAAATAATAAAATAGCATTTAATAAAAGAACAATAAAGATAACACTTACATAAAGAGGATATTTAGTTATTAAAATAATTGGATCATATTTTTTAAAAATATAAACTGATAATAAAGGAACAATTAAAGTTGTTACATATGTTAAAATATTGATATTTTTTTCTTTTTTTAACTTTAAAGCTTTTTCTAGATATATTTTAACAAATGTTATAAGCATACACATATTTCCAAAATAACATATATAAATCAAGAAAGCAGCATTATTTTCAATCCTTGTTATAAATTCAAATGCTTTTATTTTCTTAAATAAGAAATATTCAGGATAAAATAAAATTTCAGCCATTTTAGCACCGTAAATACTTAGAAGTAAAAATATAAATGTTGAAATAACAAGAAACGATAAAATATATCCTAAAATAATATATTTATTATATTTTTCTTTATTTTCTATATCGCTTTTTTTAATACACAAAATAGATATAAGAGGAGTGATTGTAAGTGATGGTATTATTAAAGCAGTACTAAATAAGTTTTTCTTAGTTGTTTCTGTTATAATTGGAAATAAATTTTCTATTTCAACTTTAGGTATTAAAAGTAAAACAACGATAAAGAAAATAATTGTTCCAATAATACTTAATATTAAATTTGATCTTGCAATAATTTCTATTTTTTTAGTTACTGCGTATCCTAAAATAGTAAAAAAGACAAATGCTACAACGTAATAATCTGTTCTAATTAAAAGTTGTGAAATTGTAAAATTAAGAACTGCCCACGATGTTACAAACCCTGTATAGATAATAACTACTATATAGAAAAAATTGATAACACTTCCTAGTACTTTAAATTTTTCTTTATTTACTTCGAAAATATTTTTATTTTCTAAATGTTTTGCAATATATAAAATTATTAAAAGTGGAACAATACCAATTATATATCCTAAAAAAAGACTAATAAGAGAACTTTCTTTAGCATAATTTAAAATCATCGATGTACCGAATGATGGAAATGCTGCGATAAATATAGAAAAAGATAAAGCAAGCAATTCTATTATTCCAATTTTATTTTTACTATCCATACTTTACCTCCTTACAAACCCTTTATAAATATTTCCATATCTAAAAATAACTGTATTTGTTTTAACATTAATATCTGCAATTTCATAAATATTTTTATCTTTTAAATAATTGTATTTGCTATTGTAATGTTTATAAATATAATTTTTTAATCCTAAAATATCAACATTTTTATCTTTACAAAAATCGATTAAATTGTAGACGTAATTATTTACAATTTTTTCTATACTTTCTTGGATTTTAGTTAAGGCATTAGTTGTTGCAAGATTTACTTTGCCATCAATTTCTAAAATAGTTCCTTCTAAATCTATTTTAATATCTATATTTATTTTGTTATTTTTAAATTTAATATCAATATTAGAATCGGGATTAAAAACGGCAACACTTACAGGATTATTTTCATAGGTCGTATTAATATTTATATCATAAAAATTTTTATTTATTATATTATAAGCCATTGTATCTTCATCTTTTAAATAATCAATAAATTTATTATCTTTAAAAACAGCAACTTTATTTAAAGTAGTATTTTTATAATCTTCATTTATATCCATTTCTTTTTCAATTGATGTAACAACAGGATCTATTCCATTTTCTAAGTATGTAGCAATGAATTCTTCTAGATTTAAAAAAACAGCCTTTCCATTTCTATTCATACTATTTTCAATTGTTGTTATGATATCCTTTGATGGTATTTTTTCCCTATCTTCGTCATTTGGATTTATTATTTCGTATGCTTTATTTTCTTTACTTATTAAAAAAGCGGCATCGTTTCTACTTTCTGATGTTCTAACAAAATAGTCAAAAGTATTTTCAATCCCATGTTCTATTTCACCTTTTCCTACTATTATCAATTGAAGGTGTCCTAGATATAAAGTATTTGGATATTTTAAACTTATATTTCTTATTGCTTCAGCGATAGTTTTTCCAGTTCCTATATAAATAATTGATGTATTTTGTGAGTCTTCTTTTTCTTTTTTTTCAACGTCCATTATTTCAGCACTTATTATATAACTGTTATCTTCATAATCAATACCTAAAGAAGATGCGATAGCTAAATCGTTTAGTTCACGATAACTACAAGATGTTGTAAGTAATATAATTATTAAGATAATAGAAGTCTTAAACAATTTTTTCATATTTTTTTCCTTTCTATTTTGTAAGTAGAGGGTTTTTAGTTTTATTATTTTTAACACTTGGTTTAAAAACAGTATTCTTTAAATTTTTAATATTAATAGGTGCAAGAGGATAAAGATATGGTTTTCCAAATGATTTTAAACTGCTTACGTTTATAATAAACAAAAATATACCGAAAAATATTCCTGGAAGTCCTAAAATAGTTGCAAAAAGCATGAAAATAATTCGCCATATTCTAATTGCATTAACCATCGAAACATGAGAAAACATTAAATTACAAATAGCGCTCATTGCAATAACTATTACCATAATAGGGGATACAATTCCGGCAGTTACTGCTGCATCTCCTAAAACAATTGCTCCTAAAATTGATATGGCACTACCAGATAAACTTGGCATTCTAATATCACTTTCTCTTAATATTTCAAAAATTAGAGTCATTCCAAGTGCTTCAACAATAGCAGGAAAAGGAACACCATCTCTTTGTGCTGCAAAATTAACGATTAATGAAATAGGAATTGTTTCGTGATTATATGTTGTTATTGCAAGATAAAACGCTGGCAAAATGATGGCAATGAAAAAAGCTATTACACGTATGGATTTGGTAAAAGTAACATTTTTATTTTTTTGATAATTATCTTCTGGTGAAACAAATAAATCTTTTAAAAAAGTTGGAATAATAAGAGCATAGGGAGAGTTATCGCAAACAATACATATTTTTCCACTTAAAAGAGACATACAAGCAAGATCAGGTCTTTCGGTTGTTTCGATTAAAGGAAAAACATTGTTATTTGTATTAATTAATCCACTAATATAACTAGCATCTAAAATTCCATCGATATTAATTTCTTTTATTTTCTTTCTTACTTCATTTAATAATGAAGTCTCAATAATATCACTTAAATATAAAATACCAGTTTTAGTTTTAGTTTTTTCACCAATTAAATATTCTTCTAAAACAAGATTATTATCTTTTATTCTTTTTCTTATTAATCCAATATTAGATATATAATTTTCAGTAAAAGAATCTTTTGGTCCGCTTATTGTTTGTTCTGTTATTGGCTCTGATATGCTTCTTTTTAAATCACTTTTTGTTTCAACGCCAAGAGCAATATTATAATTGTTTACAAAAATAATAGTGAATCCATTTTCTAGACATTCAAATAAAGTTTTAAAATCGGTTATATTTTTAATAGAAGAACTAGCAACAATATTTTCAATGTGTTTATCTAATTTATCTAAAGTAGTTATATTTTCTAAGATATATTTATTTATTTTGTCTTCACTTGTTAAACTTTGAATATAAACTAAGTTAAAAAGATTATTTTTAATTTTTATCTTTCTAAAACTGATGTCACTAGAATTATGGTATTTTTCTTTTATTATGTTTAATAGCCGCTTTTATAGGTAGTGAATTTGTAAATTCACTATCTATAACAGAAATAAAAATAGCGGTTGATAATACACAAGTATTACCTAATTCATTTAAAAGAACAGTTGCTGGAACAGTCCAGAAAGTTGAAAATATTAGTTCAAAAGTAAAAAATCAAAAAAAACTTTTTGCCTCTTCTCGTGGCGTTTTTGCAAGTGTTATAAATGCAGCTGATAGTGGTAGTTTATATTTAACATTAGTTTATGGAATACGCTCAATTGCAGGAACTTCTAGTTGTGTTATTGTTATATCAATTATACTTAGTTTTTTACTTTATTTTCTTTTTTGGGTTCTTGTTGTAAATACCTATCGTGTAATTTTAAGAAGAATGTTTTTAGAAGGTAGAATTTATGAAAAAATTTCCTTTAAAAATTGTTTATTTCTTTTAAGAACTCAAAAATGGCATAAGGCTTCTTTAACCATGT
>CAKONT010000033.1 GCA_934097255.1 uncultured Bacilli bacterium | reverse complement strand
GATATCTAGCAATAAAACAAATTGTGTTATTTTCTTGTAATAATTTTAATGTGTTTACAACTTGATATTTTTTTATTGAAAGATCCTTTGCTATTTCATCTATTATCAAATCATTCATTAAACATCACTCTCTTTACATATAAATTATAGTAAAAAAAAGATATTTAGGCAATCGATAATTAATATCCATACCTAAGTATCTCTACCTTGCATGTTTTTCTTCCAAAAGTATATGCTTCTTGTTCTGTTTCAAAAAGAAGATCAAACTGTGCTGAAGAAGAATATGAAATAGCTCCACCTCTATCTAAAACAATTGCAACTATACTATCATCTATTCTTATAACGCTACCAAATGGAATGGAGCTATCTGCTGCAACTATTCTGATATTTCCATAAGTTTGATCAAAATAATATATCGTATCTCTAACATCATAACCTGATGCAGTAATACCACTACATCCTAAGCAAAAAGCAGTATAAGCAGTAATAGTATCATAATTTTCATTAAAAACTTCTTCTATTTTCTCTTTTTCTTCTAATTTTTTTTCGTATATAATATAGTTAGTATCAATAACATAATTAATATTCATGTTTTTTGAATAGTCATTATTAAAAATAATGCCAAACAATATATATATAATTACATTTAAAAATTTCATATTTCACCACGAGTTAATATAATAGCATATTCTTTCTTTTTTTTCTATAAAAAAGAAGAATTACCAAAAACTTCTATTTTTAAAAAAAGTGTTTATGACTATTTTTCATAAACACTTACTTGTTTTTTATCTTGTTTTCTCTCGTATTTTATTACACCATCAATTTTTGCATATAATGTGTGATCATTACCCATACCAACATTATTACCTGGATAAATTCTTGTTCCTCTTTGACGATAGATAATACTACCAGCTTTGGCAAATTCACCATCAGAAACTTTTGCTCCTAATCTCCTACCAGCTGAATCTCTACCATTACTTGAAGATCCACCACCTTTTTTATGTGCAAATAATTGGATATTTAATATCATCATAATTATCCTCCTATAAGATTTTAATATTTTTAGGGTAGTACCCTTCTAAACTCTTTAGCATATTTAGCATATTTAAAATAAGCTTATTAACAATATCAGATTTTTTTAAAACTTTAATAACTAATCTATCGTTTTTATGTTCATAATTTATAGCTTTATCATCGATTGTTAAAATAGCATTTATTGTAGTAATTGTAATACTACTAATTGCACTACAAACTATATCTTTCCCATAATCATCAAATAAAGCATGCCCAGAAATAGTTACTTCGTCATAAAAATCATCATTTTTCAAAACGTTTACTAAAACCATTAAAATTACCTTGTAATTTTAGTAATTTCAAGTTTTGTATATGGTTGGCGATGACCTTGTGCTTTTCTAGAACTTTTATGTTTATTTACATATTTAAAAATTCTAATTTTCTTTTGTTTACCATGTTTTAAAATTTTACCAGTAACAACTGCTCCATCCAAATATGGACTACCAATCTCATTATCAACCATCAATACTTTGTCAAACTTAATAGTGTCATTTTCACTACCATCAAGTTTTTCAACATAAATAGTAGATCCTTCAGAAACAAGATATTGTTTACCACCAGTTAAAATAACTGCTTTCATATTTACCTCCTTTAATTAACCTAAGACTCACTTTTAAGGTGTCTAAATAGAACTTTTTACCTCTTCAATGTGGTTTAAAAGCCTCAAGAGGCCTTAAACAATATAGATTTTAACATAAAAAATATACATAGTCAAATAAAATTTATCTAATTATATCTAATTATTAAAAAGCATTTTACTTAAAGATTTTTTTTGATTTTATATATAATGAATCTTCATCTAAAGAAAAGCTTTTCAAAACATCATTTTTTTTGCCACTTTTACCAAATTCATTAATAGACATAATATTTTTCTTATTATTTACTATTCTATACCAAATAGGGTCATTAGAATATTCTATGACTAATTTTCTCGTTTTTTTCAATAACTCTTTTTGATATTTTTCATCTTCTTCAAAAAACTTATTAATACATGGCATTGAAAAAACAGAAACATTTATTCCTATATCTTTTAATCTTTTTGATATATTAATAGCTAATTCAACTTCTTTACCAGATGCTATTATTACATTTTGTGATTCTTCATTATTTAAAAAATATCCCCCCATTGTAACTCCATTTATTTTAGTATTTTCAAAAATACCAACAAACTCTTTACTTAAAATAATAGCACTAGGTTTATCAAGTGTTTTTAAAGCTTGTTTGAAAGAACCCATTATTTCATTTGCATCATATGGTCTATATACATCTAAATTAGGTATAGTTCTAAGCATTGCAAGCTGTTCTATTGGTTGATTTGTTGGACCATCTTCTCCTACTTCTATACTATCATGAGTAAATATATAAATAATTGGTAATTTCATCATACTAGACATTCTAATACTAGGTTTTAAATTGTCTGAAAAAGAAAGATAAGTAGAAGCAAAACATCTTATTCCATTTAAAGCAAGTCCATTTACAATTGAGCCCATTGCTTCTTCTCTAACCCCAAGTAATAAATTTCTTCCATCTAAAGTATTGCTTGTAAAATCTTTTTTATTGTCTAAATAATTTTTACAAGAAGAAAACAAATCAGCACTAGCGCTCATATAAATATTTTTCTCATTAGAAACTTCATTTATCAACAAATGAGAAATATCTCTACCTGATTTTTCAAGATCTAAACCATCTATCGATAACTCACTTAGATCACAAGATAAATCGTTTTTTAATAACTTGTCAAAAATAATTTTATCATTTTCCTTTAACTTATTATAATATTTTTTATATAGTGTATTCCATTCCTTAAGAAACAAATTATTTCTTATATCTTGTTCTTCATTAATAAACTTTATGTTATCTTCATAAACAGTAAACATAACGTCTCTTACTCCTAGTTTTTCTTTTAGTAAAGAAATATCACTTGATGATAGAATATTTTCATGAGCTAAGTTAGTATTTTGTAATTTTAAGCCATTTCCAAGTATCGTTTTAATTTCTATAAACGATGGTTTTTTTGACTTTTTAGCATGCTTTATTGCATTATCTATTTCACTAATATTATTTCCATCTTTAACTAAAATTGTCTCAAATCCCATTGCTTTAAAACGATCAATTACTTTTTCTTTAAATGTATTTGTTGTATCACTATCTAAAGTCATATTATTAGAGTCATATAAAACAATCAATTTATTTAAACATAAATTTCCTGCGATAGAACAAGCTTCATAAGAAACTCCTTCCATCAAATCGCCATCACTTACTAATACATAAGTATAGTGATCGATTAAACTTTTATTTTTTCTTAATTTGAATTTGTTGTTTAAATATTTTTCGGCAATGGAAAACCCAACTGCTGATGCGATTCCTTGTCCCAATAGACCTGTTGATAAATCTACTCCACTTGTTTTTATTTCAGGATTGCCTGGAGTGTTAGAATTTAATTGCCTAAAATTTTTCAAATCGTCTAGTGATAAAAACCCACTCATAAAAAGAGTTGAATACAAAAGTGCTGAACCATGACCAGCTGATAAAATGAATCGATCACGATTTATAAAATTGGGATTTCCCTTATCAAATCTTAAATGTTTTTTATAAACCGTATAAATAATCGGTGCACTTGATAAAGAAATTCCCGGATGCCCACTTTTAGCATTGAAAATCATATCAATTGCTAAACTTTTAATATTATTTACTGCTTTTTTATCTAAATCAGTTCCTTCGTTATCTCTAGATATTATACTATTCATAGAATATTCTCCTTAACTTTATAATTCTTCTTCTTTACAACATTTAATAAAATAATCAAATATTTTCTTACTATTTTCATCGTAGTCTATCATCCTTTCAGGATGCCATTGAACACCAATATTAAATGTTTTATCAGGGTGCTCAACTGCTTCTATTAGCCCATCAAAAGATGTTGCAGATACAATGTAATCATTTATATTACTAACATGTACATTATGGGAACTATTAACCATTATCCTTGATTTATTTATTATTTGAAAGATTTTGGAATATTTACTTATATTTACTTCGTGTACATATCTTTTATCATCTTTTTTATGAGAAAAAATAGTATTATTTTTTTCTAAATTGTTTTTATCTTGAACATATGCAAAAATTTGCATTCCAAGACAAATTCCAAAAAGGGGCATATTAATTTCGGTTACTTTTTTATAAATATACTCCTGATATGGATATATTCTATCCCCTCCACAAAGTATTATTCCATCGCATAAACTAATTTCTCTATCTAATATTTCTAAATCTTTTTTAGATAATTTTGGTATTTCATCAGTTCTTGCTTCATCGTATATTATATTTTGTGGTGGTAATATTGCAATTGGAATACCTCCACTTTCTATAACGGCTCTTCGATAATAATCGAAACAATTATCTCTATTTATATCTGCTCTTTCAACAAGACCTATTACTGGTTTCATAACTTAATCCTCTCTTCTACAATAGTAATTATATCATGTATTATAAAAAAATAGTATCTTTTATGTTTTAACATAATAAAATATAAATATTTTTAAAAAAAATATTCCCAAATAAAAAATATGTGTTATAATGTAATAGATATTGTTTTTGGTTCCTTAGCTCAGCTGGTAGAGCAACAGACTCTTAATCTGTGGGTCCAGGGTTCGATCCCCTGAGGAATCACCAATTAAAAATATAAAAGTCATTCAAGTTTTGAATGACTTTTTTCTTATATTATATTTTCTTTAATTTAATTAACTTAAATATTAGGTATTAGATATTAAGTGTTAGGTATTAGGTATTAGCGACCCCCGCCGCCTCCACCGCCGAAAGATCCACCTCCGCCGCCGCCGGATGAGAATCCTCCGCCACCGGAACTATAACTTTCAGCATGAGATCTTGCAGTTGTTGCACTAACTATCGCTGTATTTGAAATATTATTTAAAATCATAATATCTGTCATATTAATATTATTATCAAATTGTTCTATAACTTCAGGATATAACTTTTCAAATTGTTTTGCAACTTTCTCAGCTAACCCAAATATTTGAGCAAACATTAAATATTCTTTCCAAAGTTTAACTTCAAGAGCTTCTTTTTCTTCAATACGAGAAAATTCTACTAAAAACTTTTTTAATCCTGCTAGTTGTTCACCATCTTTTTTTAAACCATCATCGACAATGTAAGAAAAACCTTTTTTAGTGATAAAATTACTATACAAACTTCTACCATAACTTTCTGCATCATCAAACCAATTAAATAATTTGTTATAGTTATTTTGACTCCATTTTTTTAATTCGTTTTTCTCTAAAATACCATCTTTACTTGCAGCAGATAAATATTTATATAACTTTCTTTCAACATCTGTTTCAAATTCAATATTTTCTTTTAAAACAATCGCTGTATCTTCTTTTTCTTTTCCAAAAATATTTGTTTTAGATATTTTCTTTATTTCAATTTTATCTTCAAATAACCATTTTAAAAATACTGCCCCAAAAAAGTCTGTATTTTTTTTATTTAATTTATAAACTAAAGATACTAAATATGCTTTAAAAATATCTTTATCACATGGAATATCTCTAAATGCTTTAACTTCTTTTTCATTAATTTTTCCCGTTTTACTTAATTTATATTTTTTACTTGCTTTAACAAGAAGAACAACACCAAAGAATATTAAAAAAGGTAATATTGCCGAAATAAATGCAAATATTTTTTGGAATATAGAAGTTTTTTGACTATAATCATAATCGAATGAATTTTCTTTAGATTTATTTAAAACATCATCAAAATATTCATATTGACTATATGTATTTTCATCACTTACAGTAAATGTATTAAGTGGAAACTTAATAAGCATAACAGCATAATCACTAGAAGATAAATCTGTATCTTCCTCATTTGACATATAAGCTTTTCCATCATATACATAGGCATATCCTTTATATCCATATCCCCAAACATTTAATGTATCTGAAAACATGGTTGGACCAACTATTTCTGCACTAAAGCTTTTTGGCATCATATCCATATTATTTAAAACTGTCCAATACATAACCTGGGCATCACGAGTTTTAAAAATGAAATTAGAAACATCGTATGATATAACATAAATATGGCTTCCAACACCTGATTTTCCCCAACATAATTCAAGCCCTTCACTAGCATAATTGAAACCATTTTTATATTTTTTTTCACTCATTGACGCATTAATATCCCAGTCAGTAACAAAATCATAATCAGTACCACTTTCATCTGTTACTTTAAAGTTTGATACACTCATATTGCCTAAATTATATAAAGCTTTATAAAACTCTGATCCACTTCCAGCATAAGCATCCCAAGTTTCAATTATATGAGCATCGCCATTTAAAGAAAGCTCAATTTTTACATCTATTTTATTTATTTTATCTTCACTTGACGCCATAACAATGTATGGAAATAAAAGAAATAAAAATATTAAGTATTTTATTTTTTTCATAAAACTTACCCTTTCAAAAAAAGCTTACAAAATGTAAGCCTAGAATTTAACAGTTGGATTTTCTTTAGAAGCTTCATCGATTTCAAAAAATGATGCTTTTTTAAATCCAAAAATGTTAGCTACAATGTTTGAAGGAAACATCTCAACTTTATTATTATAACTTAAAGCTGAGTCGTTATAAAATTGTCTTGCATAAGAAATTTTATCTTCTGTTTCTTTTAATTCTTCTTGTAACTTAATAAAATTTTCATTAGCTTTTAATTCAGGATAACTTTCGCAAACAACCATTAATTTAGATAATGCTTTTGTTAATTCGCCATTAGCCTTCATTTCTTCTTCTGGAGTAGTAGCACTTGCAAATGAACTTCTAGCTTTTGTTACGTTTTCAAAAGTTTCTTTTTCATGTTTAGCATAACCTTTTACTGTCTCAACTAGATTAGGGATTAAATCAAATCTTCTTTTTAATTGAATATCAATTTGAGACCATTGATCATCTTTTTTATTTCTTAGAGAAACTAAAGAATTATAAGCACCAATTAGCCATAAAATTATCACTACTACTACTAAAGCAATTATTATAGCAACTGTCATAAAAACACCAATCCTTTCTATATCAATTATATTAAAATTTTTTAAAAAAAACAATATAAATAAATAATTTTTGAAAATATAGACACAATATGTATTGAAAGGAATTTTTAATAATGGAAATAAATATAAGAAAAAATATAATCAATAATTTAAGAAACGAAAGTACTGACAAAATATTAAGCATAATTGATGAAGGATGTAAAAGTGATGATGAACTTGCACTTCCTGGATTAGGAGTTATTCTTGAAATTTGTTGGAATAAACTAAGCATAGAAGAAAAAGAAAATTTCGTTAAAATACTAAAAAAAGAAATGAACTAACATTTCTTTTTTTATAATTCAAATATTGTGCAACCATCATTAAACATATCTATGTGATAATTTTTAACTTTTCTATTTTCCCTAGCAATTTTTATTACCACTTCTTTTAAAATACCTTCCCCTTTTCCATGAATAATAGCAATTAAATGATAATTTAATTTTAAACTATTATTGATAAATTCATCGATTAAAACAGTTGCTTCGTACCTATTATAACCATGCAAATCTAAACTAGGCATTGTAGAATTTAAAAAACTATTACTATTCATTTTGACATCTTTTAAAAATTAATTTATCTTTAATTCCTTTCTTTTTTAATACTTTAGTTATAAAATTTTTATAACTTACAATACAAGTATTATTATATCCGAAAGTATTTCTTTGTCAAATATCAACTATTTTTCAATATAGCCACTTATTCCTTTAGTATACATATCATCTGAAACTGATTTATATCTTTTTCCATCATAGTCATCAGTAAAACCATTGTATGCTTTATAAACTTCATTTGTTTCAGTATCATAAACTCTTTCATAGCCAAGAGTTGCATCACTTTGTTTTTGACTCATTATATCAAAACTAGCATTTCTTTTTTCCCAAGAATCCATAATACCATCAGTTATTTGATTACATATAGTTCTTATATTTTGAAAATTTTTCATAACAGCGTCTTGTTCACTATTAAATCCACTAATAAAAGTATCTGTAAACTCTAATGACGAAGCAATAGTACTCAAAGTCTCTTCCCAATTTATAAATTCATCTTTTGGAGCAGTAATAAATATCGTATCATAAACATTTAAAAAGTATATATCTACTTGATTAGTAGAAAAAAAGTCTTCCGATACATAATATGGACCAGCATCGTATACATAAGCAGTAAATAATCCTTCAGCATCATTTCCATCTTGGTCTTTAAATGTCGCTCTTAATATATCGCCATCATACATTCCTTTACCTAAATTTTCAACAACAGTAAAATCTGTTAATACTGGGAATGTAAAAGTACTTGTATTATTTAAAGGACCTAATTCATTAAATATTTTATAAAAACCTTCTGTGTCTTTTGTTGCTATAACAGGATTTTTAGCAAATATATCGTTTGGATAAAACTTTTGTTGCCAATTTTTAGCAGCTTCACTTTTATTATATCCTTCTGTTTTTAAATTAAAGAAAAATTGATAAGTAGGTTTATTTGGATCATAAACCTTTACTGTATAATGAATATAATCGCCAATTACATCTACTTTCCACCCATCAGGTATTTTTAACTTTACTAAACCATTATTAAATTCGGTATACTTAATTTTCTTAGTTTCTATTTGTCTAATTTTCACCCTATCACCACATCCAGTCATTAAAATAACGATAAAAAAACTAATTAAAATCGTTAATATTTTTCTTTTCATATAAAAAACCTCCACTAATAATAAATCTAAAAATTTTCTTTTCTTCTATAATAAGTGCCTAAGAAAACTAACCCTATAATAGAAATAATACCAAAAATAATATCACTTTTTATATTATCCCCAGTTTGTGGATTAGTAATATTTTCTGTCTTTTCAGTATTTACTTGTTTTGCTTTAACTTCAAATTTAGTAGTTGCTAAACCACTATCACTGAATTCAACTTTGATTATATGCTCTCCAACTGATAACGTATCAACATATTCTTTATTTAAAGTAATAACAGTGCTACCAGATTCTGCTTTATAATTTTTAGCATCAATTAATGTACCATCAATGTATACCTTACCATCAAATAAACTAAAATCTGCATCTATTTTAAATATAACATTTTTTGATTCATCAATAGTATATATTTGATTTGCTCCTTCAGTAAACTTATATTCTTTAGGATTAACTTCTTCTTTTACATATTGAAAATTAAATTCATAAGTACATCTAGTATAATAATCATATCTTGTTTCAAGTCCAATGCCATTATCAAGATCACTAAAATCTAATGCAGAACCTGTATATTGCATATGAAATCCTTTAAAATTTTCGCTTTTTTTAGTTTCAACATTTACTGCAGTTAATATTGCTTTATTTTCTTCTCTATTTCCAACTATCTTTATAACAGCTTCGCTTTCATTATCTGTTGCTAATAGACTATCATTATCTCTCTTATAATATAGTGTTTTATCTAAATCTGCAAATGATTTTAATCCTTCTGTTAATTCATCAGTTTTAGAAAAATCTATTAC
>CAKONT010000032.1 GCA_934097255.1 uncultured Bacilli bacterium | reverse complement strand
CTTAATACCAAAAAGGAAAGCATAAGCTTTCTTTTTTTCTTCTTTTATATACTTAAGACTACTAGGTTTAACAATTAATTTCATTTTTAATTTCTTTTTTCAGAAACTGATAAACCATCGCCAATATCATAGAAATTAGTTTTATACTTGCGATTAGTTCCTAAAAATCCTATATAATTTTTAATCTTTTTTACAAGCCCACGTATATTTTTACTTTCAATTTCACTTATATCTTTGTTTACATAACCGTGAAAACTCAAATTATCTGTAACAATTATTCCTTTAGAATTTAGATTTCCTTCAAATTTTTTAAAAAACTCTTCATTTTTACTTTTAGCTGCATCAATAAAAATTAAATCAAATTTATCTTTTAATTTAACTTCCATCGCATCGTTATATACTAATGTTATTTGATCTTCTAACCCTACTTTTTTTACATTTTTAACAGCAAGTAAATATCTATCTTTTTCTTTTTCAATTGTTGTTACTTTAATATCTTTATTTATAAGAGCCATTTTAATAGCAGAATAACCTATTGCTGTTCCAATTTCTAAAATATTTTTCACATTATTTTTTAAAATTAAATCAGTTAAAAAATCCATACTAGCATCAAGTATAATTGGTACATTATTTATTGTAGCATAATCTTTTATATCTTTTACTAATTCATCTACCATTCATACCACAACCCTTCTTTTTGTAATTTTTTTATCACTTCTTCATGTTCATTTTCATCTTTTGTAAAATATAATTTATTATTTTTGTCTGATACATAATAGTAATAATCCGTTTTTATTGGTCTTATTACAGCATCTATTGCCGATTTACCTGGAATATCAATTGGACCTACTGGAAATAAAACTGCATTTTCTCCTCTTGTATTATATGGATTTTTAGCATTTATTTCACTCATATATAAGTCTTCAACCATATCTTTTTTTACTCCATAATAAGTTGTCACATCAACCCCTAAATACATTGACGAATCAAGTCTATTGTAAAATACACTGACAACATTTTTAAAATCTTCTTTGGTAAATCCTTCAATTTGAGCAAGGGATGCTAAAGTTAATAATTGATGTGGTGTATATTTACTTTTTTCTATTTCTTCTTTATATTCACTTAACACATCATTCATTTTTTCAAGCATTGTATTAAATATTTCCTCTACGGATACATCTTTACTTGCAAAACGATACGTATCTGGAAATAAATACCCTTCTAATGAGTAATAAATATCACTATTTTTTATTTCATCAGTTACAAAAAAATATTTTTCTATAACTTCATCTAAGTATGCTTCATCTTTTAATTTATTCATAACATCGTCATAACTATTATTAGTATTACTTTCTATTTCAGAAGCAATTTTTCTCATATTAATACCTTCATTAAAAGTAATAGTTATCTCATCGACATTATGACCACCCTTTAAGATAGTATCAACTATCTCTTTTAAGTTCATGCTTGGGCTTAAATAATAACCTGCTGCATAAATATTATCAACTCTTCTTAATTTTAAATAGTATAAAAATACTAATTCATTTTTTATTAAATCTTCTTTTTTTAGAATAGAAGCAATTTCTTGATAACTAGAACCAGTTGGGATAATAACATTTTTCTCTTCATATTTTGATGAAACAGGACTCATAAAATAATTAAATAAAAGAAGAGTTGCAATTACAATTAGTAGAAAAATAATAATAAGAACTGCAACTACTTTTTTTAATCTTAATTTTTTTCTACTCTTCTTCATCATTTTTATTTAATTCACTTTGTAATACATTCAATGCTGTTTCTATAACTTTCCATTCCTTTTCCGTTTCAATAGCAGTTAGTTTCATATAATCTCCCTCTTTATTAACAACTGCTCCATAAGCTTTTAAAGTCCCTGATTCATCTGTTGTATTATCTGTATAAGCAAGATAATGTTTACCAGTTTCATTAGAATCAAACTCTAGTAATTTATAAAAGATTTGCTTTTCTCCATTTTCATTGTATCCAATAAACATGTCAGAATTATTAACATCTTTACTTTCCTCTTTTATTTTTTCTTTTAATTCTTCACTCATTTTATTTTTCCTTTCTGTCTAAAAATGACTGCAATATAACAACAGCTGACAAACCATCAATTACCTTTTTTCTTTTTTTTCTAGATAAATCAGCTTCAAGAAGTGCTTGTTCAGCAATTATTGTTGTCATTCTCTCATCTTCTAAAATAACCTCTTTTTGTGTTTCTTTTTCTAACTGTTCTTTAAAAGAAAGCGTCTGTTTTACTCTTTCTCCAAGCGTATTATTCATATTTTTGGGATAACCTAAAATTATTTTTTCAATACCTTCTTTAGAAATTATTTCTTTTATTCTAAAAACTAAAGACGTAGTATCAGAATAAGTAATATTTTCATAAAAACTTGCAATTAATAAAGTCTTATCAGATATAGCTACCCCACAAGTTTTAGTTCCTAAATCAAGCCCTAAATATTTCATTTTTCATCCTTTAAATAATACTTTAATATCGTCTCTACAATTTGCTCTCTTGGAACACTTTCCATAAGTTCATTAGCATTTTTATAAGAAGAAATATATTTAATATCTCCAGTTGTCAAATAACCAACTATTTGATTAATACCATTATACCCTTTTTCATCTAAGAACTTTTTTGTCTTCATCAAAACTTCAGTTACTGTATAATTGCGAACTTCTTCTAGATTAAAAATCCTTGTCTTATCATTCATTAATTTTTTTTCACCTCTAATACCAAAACTATCTTATCATTTTTTTACAAATTTAGCAATTTTAACTACAATAAAACGTTACATCTATTTGTTAAAGAAGTTCATATATATTAAAAAGCATATATAAATAAAGCTTAGAATTGCCCCATTTACTCTACTATCATCTTTTTTACTATCATTAATTCCCAGTGCACTAGATAAAAGAAGTCCTCCAACTAATCCACCAATATGAGCCCAATTATCAATGCCACTAAAAGAAAAGCCAATAAGTAAATTAACTAATATAATAGGAACAATTTGTTTAACAATTGTATTACCGAAGTAAATACGATAGTTATATCCAAAATAAACAATAGCTCCCATTACACCAAAAATAGCTCCACTAGCGCCGATACTTACTGCATTAGTATTTAAAAGAATAGATAATAAATTACCAGTTATAGCACTTACAAGATATAAAATAGCATATTTTAGCGATCCATAAAACTTTTCTATTTGCTCTCCTAAAACATATAAAGCATACATGTTAAATAATAAATGAAACATATCAACATGAACAAAAGCACCAGTTAATAAACGATAAAATTCACCCATTTTTATATATGGACCATAAACAGAAAACAAATTAACAATACTATCTTGTTTATTGAAAAAAATCCCAATTAAGAAAACTAAAATATTAATAAAAATAAGTGCAATAGTAACATAAGGTCTTTTCTTTAAAAATAACTTTTCCACACGAACTGCCTCCTTTTTATTGTGTTCGTTTATATCGCCAGTAATTTTTAAAAACAAATCTATTCCCTCTTCATTAAAGGTAAGCTTTTCATTTATATCAGGAAAAGCAGTAGTTATAAAATCATACTTTTTTAAATCACTATCAGCTTTTAATGAAACACAAGAAATATTTTTAAAATCACTTGTTAGTGAAACATTTTCTCCTAAGTCAGTAAATATACTTAAAATATTCATTGACAAATTAAAAGTTTTTCTTTTTATCGTCTTACCAACTTGATTTGTTTTATATAAATCTGCTTTAAGCTGTTCATTATTATGAATATATTCAGAAACAATCCTAACAATTTTATAAGAAGAATTTAAATTTTCTAACCAAATCTCATTCTGTGCACCTTGTAAAATAACAGGATTATAATTTTTTTCTGTAATAAAATAATGAAGAAGTTTCATGATCATAACATCTTGTTTATTTAAATTTACATTTTCATCCATTTATACCAACCTCTTACTTAGCTTATTATACAATAAAATAATTTTTTTTGAAATATTTTTCACCTCTTTTTTACGTTATTAAATTTTAAAAGAAAAAAACATTGAACTTGTCAATGTAAATATTTTTAAAAACTTAATAACATATTACTTACTTTTTCCAAAGTTATTATTATGTAAATTATATAATTTTTTTAATTGTAAAGGGTCTATATATATTACTTTACCACCCAAGGGATTAATTTTTCTTTCACCAAAAACTATCCATATTATGTCCATAGCTTTTTTTGGCATTGGAGCATACCCATCAGTAAAAATAATTTTATTTGATGCGGATTTTGAAAAAGCATTAACTGCAATATCAAAATTAGTTCCACCGCCAAAAATAAATTTCATATTATCAATATCATTTAAACTTTTTATCTTAGTAAAGCCATAAAACTTTGTATCAAAAAATCCGACTTTAACATTAGATGTTTGAAGAATATTTTTACATTCACGTAAAAAGTTTCTTAATAAAACCTCTGATATAGAACCGCTAACATCTAATAATATTTCTGATTCTAAAACAGGTGTTTCTTCAAGATATGGCGTAACTACACCATTTTCAATTTGTGCATTTTTATAAGACCAATCAATATCATATTTTGATGCTTCCTTGAGTAATTTCCTCCAATCAATTAATGGAGATGAAAAACCAATATCAGATATTTTTTTATAATCTTTATCAAATTCATTTTTTGATAAGGACTCTTTTACTAAAGAATCTCTTAACTTTTCGAGTTGTTTCTTTTTTTCTATTTTATTTTGTTAAAAAGCTTACTTTTCTCCTAAATCTGTTAAGTTCTTTTGTGATATTTTCTTTACTTTTTCTTCTAAAGTATCATCTTCTTTTGTCTTTTCACAAGTTTCTTTTTCCCATATATTATGATTGTCATAATCAAAATCTTCCAAAGATTTTTTATCATTTGAATTTGGTTCTATTAAATATTTATTTTTCTCATTCAATAATTTATTATATAATTCTTCTGCATCATAATTAACTGCTTCCGGCATATTAATACTATATTTTGTTAAAGGTAATCCATCTTTATTTAAAAGGGCATTTATAACAGCATCTGTTGCTATATTCCAAAGTTTTTTATCTTTACCTTCTCTTCTTAAAATATGATTAAATGCAATGTGACATATTTCATGGGCAAATAAAAATAACTTTTCTTCTTCAGTAACACTATTTATGGCATCTGGATGATAATAAATATTACTTCCATCTGTTCCTAATGTTGGTATTTTATTTGAATACATTCTTTTTTCTTCAATAAAATTTGTATTAGCAATTACGCTGCCAAACGATGGATATTTAATTAATAATCTTCTTTTAATTTTTTCTATATCAACATTCATAAACTTAATCCTAAATATGTACCATTAATGAATATACTTCCTCATTAATTTTCTTTTCTTTTAAATTATTTGCAGTAACAATAATAATACAATCTTTTGGCAAATCAAAAGTATTTACTTTCTTATATTTTAATATTTCAATAAATTTTGTTTGTTCTTTTATTTCTATTTCATTAATGTTATTTATTACTAATATTTTTGTTTGTTTTTTTACTAATTCGTCATACCAAGAAGGCGGGATAAAATCTATATTTTCATAATGTCCATTTAGTTCACTAATATTACAATCTGCTTCTAAAATAGTTGCATTTTCAAATATTGAAGAGGAAACATTTTCAAGTAATATTGGGGATATTTTAGCTTTTATATATTCATTTAACATTTCTAATCTATCTTTACTCATTTTTTTATTCCTCCTTCTATTTTCATCATTTTAATATCAAAAATACGTTCAAGTCTTTTTTCATCTCCATGTGACCATAAACTATCAAAGGTTGCTACTATTTCTTTTCCTAGTTTTTCAACAAAACTTCTTACAACTTCCATATTTTCATCATCAACACTCGAAAGACCAACTGCTGTTGCAAACCTTTCTGCTATATTCATTTCTAAATCACTATCACTATAATTTCCATTTAAAACATCTTCTATTGTAATTACACTTTGTCTTACAAAAGATACAAAATCTCTTGTTAACTCTTCGTCTATTAATGCCCTTAACATTTCTGGTTTTCCTGTTTCATATAAAACTTTTGACGCCATTTCCCATTTTCTTGGATCTGCATTTGGTCTTTCTCCGTTATATGGTGTTCTTAGAACATCTAACCCACCATAAGATCTATAAGCTATATAAGCATATATTGCTGGGTGAATTGTTAAATGTTCTTCTTTTCTTTCGTAATCTAACTTTTCATAATCGGTTTTCTTTGTTGATGCCCACTTTAACCAACTTTCGGTTGTTGTATTTATATAAACATGAGCAAATCTATTAAATAACGGTTCCGCCATTTGATTTGCTGCTAATGAATCATTTAAGTCATTACCTGCCGCCACTATTCTTACATTTTCTGGCAATTTAAAAATACCATTTACCTCTTTATCTAAAATAATATTAAATGCCATACCTTGAATTGAAGGAAGTGCATTTGTTATTTCATCAAAAAATACTATATGAATTTTATCAGGTTCCTCTCCACACTTTTTGGTTATCCTTTTAAACCAAGTTGGAGCTACATCAATCATCTCTTTCGTTTCTTGATTAAATACACTCTTGCCATTTAAAACTTCCGGTGTCGCATTTCTTAAATATACTATCTCACAATCAGGATCAAATTGTTTTACCCTAGCAGATTTGCCTTCACCACTTTTACCATGTAAAAATACAGCAACATTACTTAAAAGAGCTCCTTTTATTATTTCTTCTTCGCTTACATCTTTAAAATCAAATCCATAAGGATTATGTTTTCTTTCTAAGAGTTCTTGTTCTTCTTTTGAAAGGCTTTTACTATTGATAATTGTTCTTGCTAAATCTTTTGAAAAATATTGATCTAAATATTTTTTTATATCTGTTTTTTCAAAATCTCCTTTATAATCACTTTTATTTTTAAATTGTACTCCTGAAAATAACAACTTGTCACTAAGCATTATTTTAGTTTCTTCATCAATTAGCCATTTAACCGGTGATACCTCTACCCAAACAGCATCTTGATCTTTATATTTTTCATTATTTGACAACTTAAAATAATCACCATTAAAACATGAATTTGCAATTACTCTTACATACTTTTTTCCCTTATAAGAAAATTCATCAATCGTTTTTGGAAAAAAGCTTCCATCATCATCATATTTTCTAGAATCAACTGTAAAAGTATTTCCTGTTAGTTGAAGTAGACCTTCTTTATAAGAATCTTCTAATTCTTTTTGCATATTATCACAAACAGCATATTGTGGATAAAAGCCATATTCTACTTCTAAAACTCCATCACTTGCTGTTTTTATATCTATGTTAGATGAAACTTCATCTATTGATGAAAGAATTATTGCCGGGCGAGCAGCGCAATATCTTCTTGTAACACCATCACTAATATGACGTCCATCAATATTAATAAAATACGCATCATTATCTTGATCATCAGTACTTGTCCAGTAATATCCTGCTCTATCTTTTAAAGTTTTATCACTTTTATCGATATAATGATTATCACTTACAAAAGCTCCTAAAAGAATAGAAAAATCTGTTACTGCCGCTTTTCTTCCTCGTTTTTTAAAAATATCTAACCTATTATTAGAAAAGCACATATTTTCCGATAAAAATGTAAAGTTATTTAAATTCATATACTATCACCATCTGTATAATAACATATTTTTTCCTTTCAATAAATGATAATTTATAAGTTTTATCGTTGTTATAAAAAAAAAAGAACTAAATGTTCTTCGTTATTCAAATTTTTCTAATATATCATAAAACTTTTTAGGAGCATCTACTTCAAAATACATTTCTTTTTTTGTTATAGGATGAACAAATCTTAAACTTTTTGAGTGTAACATTTGACCAAATTCTTCATCTATTATTTTTCTATTTCCATACACCGGATCATTAACAATTGGATAACCAATATAATTTAAATGAACTCTTATTTGATGAGTTCTACCAGTTTCTAAATTACATTCTATAAGTGTTGCATTGTTATATCTTTTTAAAACTTTAAAATGAGTAATAGCATTTTTACTGTTCATATCCGTTACTGTATATTTTTGTTTATTAAAAATATCTCTACCAATTGGAGCATCAATTGTTCCTTTTTCATGCTTTAAAACACCCCAAACTAAAGCAAGATATTTTTTTTCTATTTTTTTTGTTTTAAACATGTCAGATAATTTTTCATGGACAAAATCATTTTTAGCAACAATTAATAAACCACTTGTATCTTTATCTAGACGATGAACAATTCCAGGACGAGGTGTATCTTTATTGCTTAATGAAGAAAAATGATATATTAATCCATTTACTAATGTATGACTATAATTACCAACAGCAGGATGAACAACTACGCCACTTGGTTTATTTACAATTACTAAATATTGATCTTCATAAACAATATCTAAATCCATTTTTTCAGGAACAATATCAGTATTTTCTTCCGCAAATGAAATAATTTCAATAACATCATTTTCTTTTACTTTATAACTTGCTTTTTCTATTCTTTCATTTACAAGTATTAAATCATCTGTAAGAAGTTTTTGTATTTTACTTCTTGAAAGGTTTGTATTCTTAGACAAAAATAAGTCTAATCTTATATCAAAATCATTTTTTACTTCTAACTTCATTTCTTTTCCCCCAAATAAGATCAATAATTATTAATATTGCACCGACGACAATAAATATATCCGCAAAATTAAAAATTGGAAAATAATAATTAAATATTTTAAAACTTAAAAAATCAATAACATAACCACGAAATAATCTATCACATAAATTACCAATTATTCCAGAAAGAAGAAGTGAATATCCAAATATTTCTATATTTTTATTGTCATCACTTATACAAAATTTACATATATAAAAGGAAGCTATTATAGCAAGGATTATAAAAATATATGTATATCCTTTTAAAATACTAAAAGCAGCTCCGGTATTTTTGACATAATTAATATAGAAAAAATTCTTTATAACAGTAAGTCTATACATAAGTCTACCATTACTTACAATTATACTTTTACTAAATAAATCTATTGATAAAAAAAATAACGCTAAAATATATACAAAATATTTTTTCTTCATAAATAACTTTTTCCCTTTCTTTTTTATTTTAGCACAAATTTTCAAAAAAAAATAGGATTAGATTTTTACAAGAATAACATCCTCCCCTATCTTTTCTATTTTTTCCCAAGCAATCTCAGATTCACTATCTTTATTTCCTATTTTAAATAGTCCCTTGCTAGATTCTATTACAAAAGATATTAGCCTTCCATCTTGATCTAATTTAACATCTATTATATTGCCAATTTTTCGACCCGCTAAATCAACAATATCTTTATGTTGAAGTTCTGATAAACGCATACTATCACCTATAATATATTATTTTTTTAAAATGATAATATGAATATTACAACTGTTTTCTTACTCTCGTTAAAGCATTTTTTTCAAGTCTCGATATCTGGGCTTGAGAAATACCTATTTCTTCTGCTATTTCCATTTGTGTTTTACCTATGATATATCTTTTTTCTAAAATTTCTTGTTCCCTGGCTGACAATTTACTGATTGCTTTTTCAAGGGATAATTGATCTTCTAGTGAATTATTTACCTTTTTATCTTCTATTTGATCATATAAATAAATTGTATCTCCGCCATCATTATAGATTGGTTGCTCTAAACTCATCGGAGGAGTTATTGCATCTAGCG
>CAKONT010000031.1 GCA_934097255.1 uncultured Bacilli bacterium | reverse complement strand
ATATAAATCCAAGTAGTGAAATTGGGTTAAAGTTTATTATTGATGGGTTAAAAGAAATAGCAGTAAATTATGACGTTGATGGGATATTATTTGATGATTATTTTTATCCTAATGATTTTATTGACAATGATAATTATAATTTATACAAAGAAAAAGGTGGAGAAAAAGATATAAATAATTATCGACGTGATAATATTTATAATTTGATTAAAACTTCTTTTTTAGAAATAAAAAAAATTAATAAAAATATTTTATTTGGTATAAGTCCAGGAGGAAATATTAATAATAATTTAAATGATGAGTATTTAGATATTGAAAAAGTAATTAATGATGGTTACATTGACTTTGTAATGCCTCAATTATATTACGGCTTTGAAAATGAAAGTTTACCATTTACTTTAGCTCTTGATAATTGGGAGATGCTTGTTAAAGATAAAAATGTTTCTTTATATGTCGCTCTATCAATATATAAATCTGGTAATGTTGATAAATATGCCGGAGGAGGAACAAACGAATGGATTGAAAAAACAGATATTATAAAAAAAGAAGTTATTTTAAGTCGAAATGCTAATAATTATAAAGGATTTGCTATATTTAGATATGATTTTTTATTTAATTTTAGTAGAGAAAATGAGAACTTATTAAAAGAAAACGAAAACTTAAAAGAGATATTAAAAAAATAAAAAATAAAAAGTAATGATATTTACTTTTATTTTTTATTTTGCTATAATTTACTTATAAAAATATAGGGGTGTTGGTAAAAACTTAAGGAGTGTAAATTTTTATGAAAAAAAATTATGTATTTTTAGTATTATTACTTTTTTCAATTTTTGTGATACCAAATGTTCATGCAGCAGATGCTAGTTTTTTTCTTACGTGTGACAAAAAAGAAATAACAAAAGGGGAGTCTACAAATTGTTCACTTAAAGTAAAAGTAACAGAAGGAGTTTTAAAAAGTGTTAAAGCAAATGTATCTGTTAATACATCTTTATTTGAAGATGTTTCTTCAATAGATGAAGATAATTTAAATATTTCATCAGATGGAACAGTAAAATCTTTTTCATTGAAAGCAAAAGATGTAACGGGAACAGGCGATGTATCTGTTAGTGTTAGTGAAGCAGTTGCTATTGAAGATACTTTAAATATAGTAAAACAACCAGCTAGTGAAACAATTACTGTTTTAAATAACGATACAACAATTAATTCAATTAAAATCGGTGGCGTTGAAGCATCATGTGATAAAAGTAAAACTGAGTGTTCTGTTGACGTTAATAAAAAGGATGTAAAAATAGAAATATTAGCACAAAATGCTAAAAGCGTTTCTGGTAATGGCGATAAAAGTTTAAATTGTGGTCAAAATATTTTTAATTTCACTATAACAGCTTATAGTGGCGATACAAGAGGATATAGTATAAAAGTAAATAGAAGTTGTGATACTACCAGTACATTAAAAGGAATAGCTGTATCAAATGGTTCTCTTTCTCCAAGTTTTGATTCTAATACTAAAAATTATGTTGTAAATGTAAACAGTAATGTTGAAAAAATAACGATTGCTGGAACAAAGGCTAATCCATCTCAAACAGTTTCTGGTGAAGTAAAAGATAGAGCTCTTAAATATGGTAACAATGAATTTACTCTTACTGTAACAAGTGAAAGTGGTGCAGTTACAACATATAAAATAGTAGTTAACAGAAAAGATGATCGAAATGACGATACTACATTAAAAAGTATTACTTTAAGTGATGGAACAATAAAATTCGATAAAAATAAAACTGAATATTCAATTAAAGTATTATTTGATGTAAAAAAAGTAAAGGTTAGTGCTAAAGCTTTAAATGACAAGGCAACAGTTACTTATGAAAATAATGAAGGAGACTTAAAAGTCGGCAAAGATAACAAAATTTTAATTAAAGTAACAAGTGAAAAAGGAACAGAAAAAATTTATACAATTAATATTGAAAGATTAGAAGAAGGAGAGACATTAGGAGATAATCCCAATCTTTCTAATATAGTTGTTTCTGGATACGACATTGATTTTAAATCAAAAATAACTGAGTATACAATAAAAGGGGTTGAAGAAGATACTCTTGATATTGAAGCAATACCAGAAGATAAAAATTCAATTGTTAAAATTTCAGGAAACAAAAATTTAAAAAATAATAGTGTTATAACAATAAAAGTAACATCTCCAGATGGAACAGAAAAAGAATATAAAATAGTTGTTTTAAAAAGTAATAAAAAGCTTTTACTTTCTATCTTAATTGGAATAGCTTCTTTAGCATTAATTTTTGTAATAGTTTTACTTATTAAAAACAAAAAGAATAAATCATTTGATAACCCAAAAGTAAAACCTGTAAATAATAAGAAATTAAAAGATGACGAAGCGTTACTAGCAAAAGTACAAGCTCAACTAGGAGAAACAACCAAAGAAGAAATTAAAAAACCTATTTTAGAAGAAAGTCAAAGTCTTCCTAAAAAAGATGATATATTAATTCTTGATGAAACACTTCCAACAAGAAAAACGCAAATAGGTGAACAAAGAATAGTAGAAAATAAAGCTAGAGTTGATGAAAGAATAATAGAAAATAGAAACTTTGAAGAAAGAAAGCCTTTAGAAGAAGAAAAACCTTCTCATACATCTAATTCGTCATTAACTAAGGTATGTTCTATTTGTGGACATAGAGTATCTGTTAATTTAGAAACTTGTCCATATTGTAAAAGAAAATTTTAAAAGAATAGAAATATTCTTTTTTTTATCCTAAAAATGACAAATTAAATAAGATTTTTTTAATATAATTTCTATCAGGGAGGAATTTTATGAAAAAATTAATCTTATTTATTAAAAGTTTATTTATTAAAAAAGGCATTTATTATGTCGGTAGTGCCGATGCCCTACCACCACCACTTACAAAAGAAGAAGAGGAAAATTATATAATAGCAAAGGAAAATGGAGATGTTTTAGCTAAAAATAAGCTTATTGAACATAACTTAAGATTAGTCGTATTTCTTGCTAAAAAGTATGAAAATACTAATGTCGATTTAGAAGATTTGGTAAGTATTGGTTCAATTGGACTAATTAAGGGGATAAATACTTTTTCGAGAGGAAAAAATATAAAACTTGCTACATATTGTTCTAGGTGTATTGATAATGAGATACTAATGTATCTTAGAAAAAATAAAAAAACAAGAGCTGATATTTCATTTGAAGAATCATTATCTTTTGATGCGGATGGAAATGAATTACATTTAGAAGATATTCTTGGAACAGATAGTGATATAGTAACAAGAAATATTGATCAAGAAATAGATAAAAAATTATTAAATGAAGAGTTATCTAGACTAGAAAAAAGAGATAAAGAAATAATGGTTTTGAGATATGGATTAAATGGCGTTGAAGAAATGACTCAAAAAGATGTCGCAGAAAAACTAAAAATAAGCCAATCATATATTTCTAGAATTGAAAAAAAAGTAATAAAAAGACTTAAAAAAGTAATAAAAAGCTAGTATAATTAACTTAGGGTGTTTTTTATGACTTATTTAATATCTGGTGAAGATAATTTATTGCAAAAGGAAATAGATGACATATTAGAAAAAGAAAAAGACGTATCAATTATAAAATATGATATGTCTATTTCATCTTTAACAAACGTAATAGAAGATATTAATACTATAAATTTATTTGCTTGTAAAAAAGTATTAATTGTAGATAATATGGAACTTGTTTTAGATTATGATAATTTATTAAAATATCTAGATAATCAAAATGAAAGTATATTAATTCTTTTATATCATAAAATGATTGACAAAAGATCTGTTATTTTTAAGAATATAAGTCAAAAAGTAAAAATTATAGATACTACTGATAATATGGATTTTATTAGTTTTATTAAAAAAGAATTAAATGGTTATAAAATTAGTAAAATTGATATGTTACTACTACAAGATTATTGCTCTAATAATTATTTTAGACTAAAAGAAGAAATAAAAAAACTTAAGATGTATAAATATGAAGAAAAAAATATAACTAAGGAAGATATAAAACACATTGTAGTTAAAGGTTTTGATAAAAATATTTTTGATTTTCTAAATGAAATAAAAACAGGTAATAAAAAGATGTTATTTGATATATATGATGAACTTATAAATAATAATGAAGATGAGTTAAGACTTATATCTTCTTTGTTTAATAATTTTAAGCAGTTATATAAAGTAAAAATACTTTCTAAAACGTTACCTGATGATGAGATAATGTCTATTATGAATATAAAACATCCTTATAGATTACAAAAATTAAAAGAACAAAGCTATAAATTTAGTGAAAAAGAATTATTACAAAAAATATTTGATTTAGGTAATCTTGATATTAAAATTAAAAGTGGTAAAGTCGATAAAAAGATCGGTTTTGAAACATTTTTAGCTAAGTTATAAAAAGAGTTTAAAATAAATTTTATTTTAAACTCTTTTTTATTAAAAAATCATAGTTTTAAGAATTCTTTTAGTATTTGCAAAGTTTTTCTTTGCAACTTTATTTAGTATATCTTTTCCATATTTTTCTACTAATTCTTCACCAATACTATCAACATTAGCTCCTGCTCCTTTTGGAAGAGGAATGTGATATGTTGTACAAATTTTTTCAAATTCTTCTAGAAATAAATATCTTGAGATTATTGAACTTACTGCAACAGACAAATTTTTATCTTCTGCTTTAGTCATAAAAGTAATTCCTTTTACAGGATTTTTAACATCACTCAAATACTTATAATATCTACTTTCTCTTGCAAATTCATCGATTATAATATAGTCTAATTTTTCGTTTATACTTTCTAATAAACTACTTAGTGCTTTATTGTGCATTATCGCTTTAATCTTATTCATATTTGTTTCACTATTATATCTTTGATTATATTCTTCGTTTGTTAAAATAATACTTTTATATTTTATTTTCTTTATAATTTGTGGTACGATTTCCTTTATTTTTTCATCTGTTAATTTTTTTGAGTCTTTTACTTTTAAACTTTCTAGAAAAGGAATATCTTCTTTTTTAACAAGTGATGCGGTAACGACAATAGGGCCAAAATAATCTCCTGTTCCAACTTCGTCAGATCCAACACTTGTAACATTATAATAAATATTTTCATCAGCTTTATTTTTCTTATTAATTTTATCATTTTTTTCTAAAACTGTCCACATACTAGCATCAACATCAGCGCTAGTTCCTTGAAAAAGACATTTCCCAGACTCATATAATGTAATCACTGTATCCTCATAATCAGCTTGAAAAATTGCATAAGGGGGTGTTTTTTCACGCATTTTATCTTTATAAAACTCTTGCATTTTTCTTTTTGTTTCGTCGTTAACTCTTATTACAACATTCATCTAAATCACCGTAATTATTATAGCATATTTTAAAAAAATAAGCTATAATAATGCTAGGAGGGTATATTTTATGAACATAGTAGATGTATGTATTGTATGTATTATTTTACTAATTGCTTTATCAGGTTTTAGAAGAGGAGTATTTAAGCAGGCAGTAATTACAATAGGTAGTATCCTTATATTTATTTTAGCATATAAACTTAAAGATCCATTAGCTAATTTTTTTAGTTATAATCTTCCTTTTTTCAACTTTAAAGGTGATTTTTTAGGACTTTCAACGATAAATATTATAGTGTACCAAATGTTAGCATTTTTAATTGTTTTATCTATTTTAAGTGTTATTTTAGGAATTATAATAAAAATAACTGGGCTTTTTGAAACAATTTTAAAATTCACTGTTGTTCTTAGTATTCCATCTAAAATATTAGGTTTTATTCTTGGATTAATAGAAGGTTATTTGGTTATTTTTATTGTACTATTTTTCTTAAATCAACCAGCGATAAATATTGATATTTTAAATGAGTCAAAATATATGCCAAAAATTATAAATAATTCGTTTGGTTTATCTAGTTATGTAAAGAAAACAAATGATTCAATAAATGAAATATATAAACTTGGTAAAGACTATGTTTTAACAAATGATAGTAATACATTTAATAAAAATGCAATTGATGTTATGTTAAAGAATAAAATTATAACAGTAGATTATGTTGAAACATTAATTTCTAAAGGAAAAATAAATATAATAGGAATAGATGAAATTTTAAATAAATATAGATAGGAGTGGTGTTTAATGTTAGTTTATTTAAAAGATGAAGATTTAAAGGATTTAGTAAAGGAAGGAAATGTTTTAGTTGAGTTTTTTGCAACATGGTGTGGTCCTTGTAAAATGTTATCCCCTGAGCTTGAAAAAATAGTAGAAAACGAGAAAAATATTAAAGTAATTAAGGTAGATGTTGATGAACATGAACAATTAGCTAGAGAATATGGTATATTAAGCGTACCTACACTTGTTTATTATTACAACGGCGAAGTAAAAAAACAAAGCGCTGGATTTGTACCGAAAGATATTATTGTCAAAGAATTTAATAGTTATAAATAAGGTTTTATTTACAATTTATACTTACTATGATAAGATAAATTTACTAAATTAAGAAAAGAGGGTTTTTATGGAAAAAAATGAATTTACGGAATTAAAAAGGAAAAAATATATAATTGATTTATCAACAGCAAATGTGAATGACAAAATCCAAGATATAGAATATGAAGTGAATTTTGTTTTAAGTCTCACATCTGATATTGACGTTTTAAAGAAAATAAAAGATCAATTAATAAATGAAAGCTCTAAAATTCTAGTAAGTGAAGCAATAGAGCAATTAAATTTTATTAAAAATAATGAAACTTTAAATGCAAAGAAAAAAGAAGAAGAAAATTTAAAAGATTATTGTTTAAATGGCATTGATTTAGATATTGAAAATCTTTTAGAGACAAAGGAAAAATTATTATCAATTAATACAGCATTAAAAATAGATTTAATAGTAGATGAATTAATTAATATTAAAGAAAAAAATTCAAATTCAAACAAAGAAAAAATAAGAGTTAGAAAGAGCAATTAATGCTCTTTTTTTGATATTTAACTTGATAAAAAGATATTTTTGTGGTATAATTATAATCACTTTTCAGGAAAGAGGGTTTAAAATGGTAAAAAATAGTGATAGTATTAATAAATTTATTTCTAGTACTAAAAGTAGCACATATAGAAATATTACGGAAATGGATACGATGCTTTTAACAAAAGAATCATATGAAAATATGAAAGAAGAATATTTTTCTAAGATGATAGAAAAACAAAAATTAGCACAAGAAATAGGAGAGTATTTAAGAGATACAAAAGAGGAATTAGATAGTAGAGGTTGTGGTACTCTTAGTTCTGATATGTATAGAATAGAATGCCAATTAAAATCTTTAGAAGCAAAATTAAAAAACTCTATTATTTGTGATAATAATATTGTAACAGATGGCATTGATGTAGGGGATACGGTAACTGTTTATTTTGCAGATTTTGAAGAATACAATACTTTTAAATTTGTCGATTATATTTCATCTTCTAGTGATGTTGAAGAAGTATCAATTGATAGTCCAATAGGAAAAGCAATATATCGTAAAAAAATAAACGATGAAGTATCTTATAAAACAGAAACAGGTATGAATGTAAATATTACTATTTCTGATGTTGTAAAAAATAAAAAAGAAGATAATGATATCGTAAGAAAAAGATAAGTCATAATTTAAGACTTATCTTTTATATTGTAAGATAAAATTAACAGTGATTTTTATACAATTATTGCTATTTCAGCATTGATATTAACGAAAGTGAATTAGAAGAAACAATCAATAAAAACTGATAAACAGAATATATTTTCTGTTTATCAGTTTTTATTGTATAATTACATTCTTAATTATAAATTGCCTCTGTTTGTTTTGTAATAATATTCATTAATTGCGATGTAGCATATGTTGGAAATATTGATTTATTAGTAATCATTATTAAATTTACTGGTTCAAATTTTTCTGAAAGTTCTATTTCATATAAGTCTTTAGAATTTAATTTATCTTCAATAAATTCTTTTATTACGATTCCCAGTCCGAATCCCTCTTTAACAAATTCATAAACTAAAGAATGACTTGCTAAATTAATATGAGCGTTGTATTTTAAATAGTCTGCATCGTTCTTATAAATAAGGGATGTTTGAATCGGGTTTATAGAGTTTAAAATTAAATTTTCATTCTTTATTTCACTAAGACTTATTTTTTTATTGTAGTATTTTTTATATTTATTGTTACCTATCAGGCAATAATGCAATTTTTTTAAAATTTGAACTTTTAAGCCATCTAATTTAGGGTCGTGTTCATTTGCATATATTATTGCTATATCTATATTGCCATTTTTAACCATATTTATTAAATTTGGTGTGTAACTTTCTTCTATAGAAATATTTATTTTAGGAAAATTCAAGGAGTATGTTTTAAGATATTTCATTAAGTAATATTTTAGTATGGTATTACTTGTTCCGATTTTTATTTCTCCGGTATCTATCTTACTTATATTATTAAAAAGTTTTTCTGCATCTGCTATTTGTGTTAATGCTGGTTTTATATAATTATAAAATTTCCTTCCATTTTCAGTTAACTTAATTCCATTCTTATTTCTTATAAATAAACTGCCATTTAATTGCCATTCTAAATTTTTAATTGCTTTTGTTACTGCAGGTTGACTTATGTTTAATTTTTTCGCTGCTTCTGTTATTGTCGAACAATTGGCAACTATATCAAATGTCTTGTATAAACTATAACTTATATTCATAATAGAACTCCCTTCTTTAATTATTATAGCACGTGTTATACAAAAGAATATATAAAAACACCGCTTTTTTAATAAAAAAAGCAACTTATTCATAACTTTGAGTTATAATATATATAAAAAATTTGTATTATAAAAGATATATGCTATATTGTATAATACCTTGTGAGAGGAGGATGCACAATGAAATCAGTAAATAAAAAAGTTGTTGTAAAAGCTGAAAATGTTACAACAAGTAATGCGTCTTGTCATTACCATATCTAATAATTTATTAGATAAATCTCAAAATTATAGGGGAATTTTTTCCCCTATAAACTTATAGAAAATAAGAGGTGTTTTATGTATTTAATTAAAGAAATAGAATTTATTGATTATAATAATGATGAAGTCATTATGATTAATCTTATTAATGGTGCTACTGATATAATAGAAAAAGATATATATAGTGAAATAATTTCTAATAATTTTTTAAATTTAAATAAAGAAATAGTTGATGCTTTATTAGAAAGAAAATATTTGTTTGAAACAGAGGAGGAGTATAACAAATTTATAATAAGTGTTGACAACAAAATTGAAGAATTAGAAAAAAAAGCAACGCCAAACTTTTTAGTAGTTCCTAGTTATGCGTGTAATTTACAATGTATATATTGTTATGAACAAACTTATATGATTAAAGGCACAACAACTATTGATCCTTTAAAAATGGTAGATTTACAATTTGAAAGAATAGATAAAATAATGGAAGTTTATGAAAAGAAATATGGAAAACCATCAAATAATATTAGAATTACTATTATGGGCGGTGAACCTTTATTAAGATGTAATTTGAAAACTATTACATATATCTTTGAACAAACTAAAAAAAGAAATTATACTTTGGATATTGTTTCTAATGGTGTTGACTTGAACTATTATATTCAATTGTTTAATAAATATAAAGATACCCTTAGTCATATACAAATAACTGTTGATGGCGTAAAGGAAATTCATGATAAAAGAAGAATATTCCACGATGGCAGAGGTAGTTTTGATTTAATTATGAAAAATATTCACTTATCAATAGAGAATGATATTTTAATAGTTCTAAGAGTTAATGTAGATGAAACTAATATAAACGAACTCCCTGATTTAGCAGATACCTTAGTTAATGAATTTAATAACAGTGAAAAATTAAAACCATATTTATAT
>CAKONT010000030.1 GCA_934097255.1 uncultured Bacilli bacterium | reverse complement strand
CTCATAACCGTGCGGTCATAGGTTCGAGTCCTATAGGGTCCACCATTTCATAATTTTATAGAATGAAAATAATAATATCTATGATACATGCGGGTATGGCGGAATTGGTAGACGCACTAGACTTAGGATCTAGCGGAGCAATCCATGGGGGTTCAAGTCCTCTTACCCGCACCAAATTGATAAGAAAGCTCGAACTTTTCGAACTTTAATGTAGATAATCAATCTAAAAAGATTGATTTTTTTTTAATTTCAACAATATTTTTTTAAAAATCGTAAAGGATACTTATTAGATGATGAAAATAATTATAGTGCTTTAAAATAAAAAAAATCACAATAAAAGTTAAGTAAAAGGTAACATTTAGACAATAAAAAACATTTATTTACAAGATTAAATGTTTTTTTAAAATAAATATTTATTTAGAAAATCGTTAATTTTTTTTATACTCATTAATTATTTTTAGATAATTTTTATAAACAATTTTAGCGGTTTGTTTCCAATTTATGTATAAATCTTTGTATGCTCTATTAGAAACTTTTTCATATAATGCTTTATTTTCATAAATAGTAATTATTTTGTTTGCAAAGCATTCTTTGTCATTTTCTGCTAAAAATCCATTTATATCATCACTTACTGTATTAGCTGTAACAGATCCTTTTATTAATATAGAAGGTGTTTTTTGTGATGCAGCCTCTATTTGAACAAGAGATGATGTATCAAACATGGAAGGAAAAACAAATAAATTACTTCTTGCATAAATATTAGCAAGCATTGTACGATTTTTTATTTCGCCACACAATATTACATCATTATTTAAGTTATTTTCTTTTATTTTTGCCTTTAATTTTTCTAAATCAGGTCCATTACCAACAAATAAAAGTTTAAAGTTATAATTATATTTTTTTAAGATTTTAAAAACATCGATGATAAAAAATATATTTTTTACAGCGTTAATTCTTCCAACAAAAAGCAAAACAAAATCATTATCTTTTAAATTGTACATTTTATTTATAATATTACAACTTAAATTTTTATCTTTAACTGGCATCATATCTGTTGCATTATTTATAACAGTTAAATTATTTTTATAACCATATTCTTTTATTACATCAAGCATTCTTTTATTAACTACGAAGCAGTTATTACATTTATTAAATGTGTTCATAATATATTTCATCATGACATCAACTGCAAGACTAAACTTAGTATATTTTTCAAATTCATATTTGAACTGAGTATGAGATGTTATAACAACAGGAATATTTAATTTTTTAGCAAGTTTTATTCCAAGACGTCCGATAGCAAATGGAGAGTGGATATGAATTATATCAAAATTTTCCATTTTTAATTCATCTGTTACTTTAATATCAACAATTGGTGTTGCTAAATGATATTCTGTTGTTGGTACTTTTATACTTTTTATTCTTATAATTTTGTACGGATGAATTTTGTCGTCATAATCCTTAGTAATAGATGGTACAACAACAACTACTTCTGCATATTTTGATAACTCTTTAGCATAATTATCGACAACCATAATAACTCCATCTATTAAAGGAAAGTAAGTATCAATAAATAATCCAATTTTTATTTTTTTCATTTTTTTTGTATTTCTCCTAATAATAAAAGTATATCATTAAGTAAAAATTATGCAATGTTTATTTTTAGGATGCAAGTTTTAAGAAAATACCAATTAGTATCATGAAAGAAAGTAAACTAGAACCGCCATAACTAATTAAAGGAAGAGTAATTCCTGTAATAGGTAAAAGTCCAATTGTCATAGATATATTTTGTATTTGTTGGTATAGAAAAACACTAAAAATACAAGAAGATATTATTTTGTAATCATAATTTTTATTTAGAAAAAGTATTTTTAAATCAAAAATTATAGTAATTGTAATTAAAAGAAAAGCCCCAAATAAACCAAAACAAGATACAAAAGATGCAAAGATAAAATCAGTTTGTAATTCTGGAAAATATATTGGAATAGAATTAATTCCTTTTCCAAATATGCCACTAGATGCTATTCCTATAAGAGAATTTTTAAGTTGCATTCCTTCTTCTTTTTGCCAAAATATAATTCTATCAAATCGATAAAAAAAACTATTTCCAAAAATACTTATAAAATCATTTTGTCTGTAAAAATATAAATAAATTAAACTTCCTCCTAGTAGAAAAATAATTATAGCTAAAATAACAAACCATCTTTTTTTAATATTAGACATAAAAAGGGCGACAACAGTTATTACAAAATATACAAATATAGCACCGGTATCAGGCTCTAAAAATGTAAGTATACTAGGAATTAAAAATAAAATAATTGCTTTAATTATTAGACTTATATCTTTTTGGTATTTATTTTCATTAAAATTTTTAACTTCAAATGCTAATACTAAAATAAGGCCAATTTTCATAAATTCACTAGGTTGAAAAGAGCCGAAAAAAGGAACATTAATCCATGCTTTAGCACCATTTATTTCGTCTCCAATAAGTAAAACTAAAGCTAGTAAAATAATGTTTACTATATATATTATATATCTATATTTGATAATTTTTTCTTTATCAATTTTTTGTATTATAAAAATAAGTAAAAACCCTAGTAAGTAATAAATAAATTGTTTTAAAACAATATTTTGCATATTAATATTTAAAAATTTTATCGTGCTATATAGGGTAATAATACTTATAATCATAAATATAATTAATAAATAAATAATTGTTTTATCAAATAATTTTTTTTCTTTCATATTTATATTATGTAAAAAATGTCAAAATATTATAAGTCGTATCATAAAATATAATGATATAAAAGGAGGCTTTTTCTTGAAAAAATTACCTGATATATTTAAACCTATAATAGATAAAAATATAAATAACAATGAAGATGTTTTTTATTCTTTTTCAAAAGAAGATAGAAATAGTGAGGTTAGTAAATATTTTTCAAAAAGCGATACAGTTACAAGTAATAGTCATGATATAGTTGTGAAAACTAAAAATAATATTTACAAGACAAAAGTACTTAATAGAGTAGGTAATAATATTCTTTTGGACAATGGTAGAATATTAAATATTGTCGATGTTTTATCTATTGAAGATGTTTAAATAAAAAAAATTGGATTTTTTTCCAATTTTTTTTATTTAAATACAAGCAACATAAGTATCTTCTAGACATTGAATTGATCCCACACAGTTTAAATTGATTGTAAAAAATCTATTTGTTGCGATATATGGGAATTCACTTTCTTGATCTGTATTAGGTGCTAAACAACGACAAGTAACGCAACATCCATCTTTTTTTTCTAATCTAAAAGCAGAAGTCATGTCATTATTATCGTTATATGGCATTTGCCACAAAGTATTATCACGACAAGTATAGAATGTTAATGGTCTTGTATTATATAAAATACAATTACTTCCTCCTCCTAAAAAAGGTTTGTCACATCCACTACAATCATCTTTACATATATTTACATCTTGCAAAGTCAAAATAGTATTAATTATTGAATCAAAGCAGTTATCGCACGTCGTATTATTATCACAGCACATACTTATACCTCCTTTCTAAATGCAATCAACAAAAGTATCAGCTAAGCAACTAAGACAACAAATACAATTAGTATTTAATGTGAAAAATGAATTAGTTGCAATATAGGGTTGTTCACTAGATTCATCTGGATTTTTAGCTAAGCAACGACAAGTAACACAGCAATTATTTACTTTTTCAACTCTAAATACAGAAGTTGTGCTCTCAGCATCATTTAAACTATATGGCATTGTTAAAAGTTGATTGTTTGAATTATAAAAAGTTACTGGCCTTGTGTTATACAAATAAGCTTGTGTTATATTTCCAAGAAAAGGTCTATCACAAGTAGATGGGACATCATCGCATTTTACTGATTGACATTGTAACATTTCTATTGTACTTAAAATATTTGTAAAACAACAATTATTGTTCATATATTCCACTCCTTTTATTTATTTCTATTATAAATTATTCAAAAAAAGAAGTGATATGTAATAATAATACCTAAAAATCACAATTTTGTTTTTATCTTGAAATAACTACCTTTAAAAAGACTTTCATAATTTTATATTTGATAGTATAATTATATTAAGAACTTTTTATATTTTAGGAGGATGATTAAAAATGACTTGGCAATATATAGTTATATGTGTTGTATTATTAATATTTCTTCTTGCTGTATTAAAGCTAAATAAGAAGGATGTTAAACTTGATTTGAATAAATTAGTAGAATATCTCGGTGGAAAAGAAAATATTATTGATACGGAAACTAATTTATCAAGATTTATTGTAACTTTAAACGATATTTCATTAGTTGATAAGGAAGCAATTAAAGCACTAGGAGCTAAAGGAATAGTTGAAATGGACAATAAGTTAAAAATTATTTTAGGAAGCGATTCTAAACAACTTAAAAAATATATAGATGACATAAAATAACAAATTTAGTTTATTTAATACAAAAAAAGACAATATTCGACAAAAACATATATTACGATAATGAAGTAAAGGGATGGTAATATGTGTTTTTTTGATGAATTAATTTACATTGTAATAATAGTACTTTTTCCAGCTTTTGTTTATTTACTTTATGTTGCTTATATAAATAATTCTAAGAAAATAGTTAATCAATATTTTTTGGATTTAATGCTTGTAACCTCTATATATTTACTTATAAGATTTAATGATAATTGTGGGGGAATAATTGCATTATTAATAATTAATATTCCTCTTATTATAAGTTATTTAAGAAAAAGATTTATTTGTTCTATTATTATATCAATTATGATAATAATATTTACTGTTAGTAGTTATAATCTACCTTTTCTTTTTATTTTATTTGAATATCTTTTTTATATTATCTTTTTTACTCTTACAAAAAATATTAAAAAAGATGACGATTTTTTTCTTATTACTTTTATGTTTGTAAAAGGAATTGTTTTATCTTTTGAAATATTTTATTTGTTACCTAATGAAAGTAATTTTATTCTTATCGTTTTAAAAATATTTCTTCTTCTTTTAATGTTTTACTTAGTAGCGGATTTAAATATAAAATTATTGAAAAAAGGGGAACAGTTATTATCTTTAAATAAAGTTTTAAAAGAATTAGAACAAGAGAAAAAACTTAGAGATTCTCTTTTTAAAATAACTCATGAAATAAAAAATCCGATTGCAGTTTGTAAAGGATATTTAGATATGATGGATTTAAACGATAAAGAAAAAATATCAAAGTATGTTCCAATTATTAAAAGTGAAATTAGTAGAACTTTAAATTTAATGGATGATTTTTTAAATTATACAAAAATAAAAATTGTAAAGGAAGAACTTGATTTAACTTTGCTTTTAGATGATACAGTATTTGTTGTTGAACAATTATTAAAAAAGGAAAATATTAAATTAATAACTAATTATAAAAACGAGGAAATATATATAAATGGTGATTATAATAAATTAAAACAAGTATTAATTAACATAATAAAGAATAGTATTGAAGCAATTGATCATAATAATGGTATAATAGATATTTCTTTAAAAAATAAGAAAAATAAAGTGTTTATTATCATAAGTGATAATGGTTGTGGTATGGAAAGTAGTGTGTTAGAAAAAGTAAAAGATGCTTTTTATACAACAAAAAAATCAGGAACTGGACTTGGTGTTAGTTTATCTAATGAAATAATATTAGCTCATAATGGAAGTCTTGAATATTTTTCTTTGCTAAACAAGGGAACAAAAGTTATTATTACTTTACGTAAAGATTGTGTTAATTAAAGAAAAAATCTGTTATTTTGAACATTTTTATTGTATTATTTAGATAGTAGGGAAGTGAGACTTAATATGAAAAAAATCTGGTATTTATTAGTTGTTGTTTTACTTTTTGGGGGATTTGTTTTAAATGTTTCGGCTATATCAACAACAGTTTCATCATCAGTTAAGATGCCTGATAGTTTAACATATGATAAAGATTCTTCTATTTCTTTTTCAGTTAATGTTACTAACGTTTATTATCAAATTCAAAATATTTCAAATGATGATGCTGAAAGTATAAAAGCGATAGAAGATGCAATAGCAAATGAATCTGATCAAGATTCGAAACAGGCTTTGGAAGACGAATTAACAAGAAAAAAAGAAGCACTTGTTGTAGATCCTGATAGTTCATTGTGGAAAGAAGCAAAGGATAATAAAATTTCATCATCAGGGATTGAAAAAGATAATTATTATGTAGTTTGGGTTAAAGCAACACAAACATCTGATAGCTCTGATATATTTAATTACCAAATTTATAAAGCAGTAGCAAGTTCTTTTGTTAAATCTCCAGAAACAGGTGTTGAAACAACACTTTTATATATAGGAGTTTCTATATCTCTTATTTTTGGAGTTTATCTTTTGAATAATAAAAATAAAAAAGTGTATGAATAAGATAGCGTAAATGCTATTTTTTTTATTTTAATTCTATCTTGACATAATACTGTGATTGATTTTAAAATAAGGGTAGTGTTAATTATAAATTTAACATAAATATCAATAAATTGGAGGAATATATGGATAATAATATCGCATTTTCCATTTTATTGATCGTTATTGGATTAATTGTAGGATTTGGAGTAACATTATTAGTAATAAATATTATTAATAAAAAAAATAATGCAAAATTTAAAGATATTTTAGAAGAAGCAAAAAAAGAAGCGGAAAAGTTGAAAAAAGATATGCTTTTTGAAACTAAAGAAGAACAACATAAATTAAAATTAGATTTTGATAAAGAGCTAAAAGAGAAAAAACAAGAGGTTAAAGAAACGGAAGATCGTCTTATTCAAAGAGAACAAAGTATGGATAAAAGAGACGAGATATACCAAAAAAGAGAACAATTATTAGATGAACGTGAAGAGAGAATGCAACAAAAGCTAAATCAAATTCAAGACGATCAAAAAGAAATGGAAAGATTAAAGGAAGAACAAGTAAAAACTCTTTCTAGGATAAGTGGATTAGATAAAGAAAAAGCTAAAGATTTTATTATGAAAAGGGTCGAAGATGAAATTTCAAACGAAATAACCACTTATATTAAGGATCGTGAAGATGAAGCAAAACTAAATGCCGATAAATTAGCTAAAGATTTAATTGTTTCAGCTATGCAAAAATATTCATCGGATATAGCAAATGAGCAGACTGTTTCAACAATTACTCTTCCAAATAATGAAATGAAAGGAAGAATAATTGGTCGTGAAGGAAGAAATATTAGAACCATAGAATCTATTACAGGAGTAGATTTGATAATTGATGATACACCGGAAGTTATCGTTGTTTCATCATTTGATCCCTTAAGACGTGAAATTGCTAAAATAACAATTGAAGAATTGATAAAAGATGGGCGAATTCACCCTACAAGAATTGAAGAAATCTATGATAAAACTGTCAAAGATATGAAAAAGAAAATCATAGAATATGGAAACAATGCTCTTTTTGAACTTGGAATTACTAAGATGAGTTCAGAGCTTACTGAAATTATTGGAAAACTTCATTTTAGAACAAGTTATGGACAAAATGCTTTAGATCATTCGATGGAAGTTGCAAGTTTGGCAGGCATATTAGCATCTGAATTGGGTGAAAATGTGATGCTTGCTAAAAGAGCTGGTTTACTTCACGATATTGGAAAAGCAATAGATCATGAAATAGAAGGAAGTCATGTTGATATCGGAGTTGATCTTGCTAAAAAATATAAAGAAAGTGATGTTGTTATTAATACAATTGCATCACACCATGGCGATACTGAACCTACTAGCGTAATAGCAACACTTGTTGCTGTATCAGATGCACTTTCAGCATCTCGTCCTGGAGCAAGAAACGATTCATTAGAAAATTATGTTAAGCGATTAGAACAACTTGAAAATGTTACAAAAGATATTGATGGTGTTGATAAATCGTATGCTCTTCAAGCTGGTAGAGAACTTCGTGTTATTGTAAAACCAGAAGAAGTTGATGATTTAAAATCTCACAAAATAGCTCGTGAGATAAAAGAAAAAATTGAAAAAGAAATGCAATATCCAGGTACTATAAAAATAACTGTTGTTCGTGAAACAAGAGCAGAGGAAGTTGCAAAATAGGAGTTTATGAAAATACACTCCTTTTTTTTGGCAAAATAAGTATATTTAATTTATCAAGCGCAAATAAAAAGATTTTGCAATTTGTAAAAATTAGTTTATAATAAAATTTAGTGAAAGGTTGGTAATCATGAAGAAAGATAAAAATTCAACAGAAAAAATACTAGAGAAAATATATGAATATTCTTTAGAAGAAATAATGGGTGAAAGATTCGGAAGATATAGTAAATACATTATCCAAGATAGAGCTATACCAGATGTTAGAGATGGCTTAAAGCCTGTTCAAAGAAGAATTTTATATGCAATGTATATTGGACATAATACTTATGACAAACCTTATAGAAAAAGTGCTAAAACAGTTGGAGATGTTATTGGTAGTTTTCACCCTCATGGCGACACATCTATATATGATGCAATGGTGAGATTATCACAAGATTGGAAAATAAAAAATCCATTAATTGAAATGCACGGAAACAATGGTTCAATAGATGGAGATAGTCCCGCAGCATATCGTTATACAGAAGCAAGACTTAGTAAAATTTCTAATGAGTTATTAAAAGACATTGATAAATCGACAGTTCTTTTTGCCCCTAATTTTGACGACACAATTTTAGAACCAACAGTACTACCAGCAAAATTTCCCAATTTACTTGTTAATGGAACAACAGGAATAAGCGCCGGTTATGCAACAAATATTCCACCACATAATTTAGGTGAAGTAATAGATGCTACAATAAAAAGAATCGATAGTCCAAATTGTCGTTTTGAAACAATAATGGAAATAATAAAAGGACCAGATTTTCCAACCGGTGGAATTGTATCTTCCGAAAAAGGAATAAAAGATGCTTTTACAACTGGTAAAGGAAAAGTTACTGTAAGATCTAAGGTTGAACTTGTTTGTGGAAGTAAAACTAATAATTTAATAATAACGGAAATACCTTATGAAGTATTAAAAATAAATATAGTAAAAAAAATAGATGAAATTCGTATTGAAAAAAGAATTGATGGAATTATTGAAGTACGTGACGAATCAGATAAAGATGGACTTCGAATAGTTGTCGAATTAAAAAAAGATGCCGTGTCAGATCTTATTTTAAACTATTTATATAAAAATACAGAATTACAAACAAGCTATAATTATAATATGGTTGCAATTGTTAATAGAAGACCTAAACTATTAGGAATAGTAGATATTATAGACGCATATATTTCGCATTTAAAAGAAGTTGTTTTAAATAGAACAAAATTTGATCTTGAACATGCTAAAAAAAGATTTCATATCGTCGAGGGATTAGTAAAAGCTATTTCAATTTTAGATGAAGTAATAAGAGTAATTCGTGCTAGTAAAAATAAAGCTGATGCTAAAGAAAATTTAGTAGATGAGTTTTCATTTACGATGGAACAAGCAGAAGCAATTGTAACACTTCAATTGTATAGATTATCTAATACAGATATAACTTTACTTGATGAAGAATTGAAAAATTTATCTATTATAATAGAAGGCTTAAAAAAGATAATAAATGACGAGGAAGAATTGAAAATAGTTATTAAAAATGAACTTAGAAAAATAAAAAAAGAATATGATGTTCCAAGAAAAACTGAGATTAATTTTTTCGAAGAAGAAATAAAAATTGATAATACAATGATGATTGCTAAGGAAGATGTTATCGTTTTAGTAACAAAAGATGGTTATGTAAAAAGAACGTCAAAAAGAAGTTATTTAGCAAATTGTGATGAACCACTTTTAAAAGAAAATGATTATGTGTTAGGATTATATGAATTAAGTACACTTGATACAATTTTATTATTTACAAATTTAGGAAATTATTTATATTTACCAGTACATGAAATACCTGATATTAAATG
>CAKONT010000029.1 GCA_934097255.1 uncultured Bacilli bacterium | reverse complement strand
GCGATATACACCCGGAAAATATAAAAAAGCACTTTTTATGGGAGATAAAATCTTCCATCCTCTAAAAATTTTCCCGTCTTGAAGGATATTTGGAGCACACATACCAATTGTTTCGTTATCATCTAAGACATTACACATATTAATTATAGTTTCTTCTTTAACAACAATATCTGGATTAGAAATAAAAATATTGGCTTTTTTATATTTATTTATTATATATTTAATACCTATGTTATTTCCCGCACCATAACCTTTATTTTCTAAAGCTTTAATAATTTTTATTTTTTTACTTTCTTGTCTTTTTAAAATGTCTAAAGAAGAATCCGTAGAACAATTATCGACAACAACAATTTCATCTATCGAATTATAAGTTTTGACATCATTTAAAAACTTAGTCGTTCTTTCACTATCATTATAATTTAAAACAACAAAACAGGTTTTCATAAAACACCTCAATCTTTTATAAAAATTATACCACAATATTAGTTATTAAACAAAAAAAGAAAGTTAATTCTTTCTTTTATAATAATCTGGAACATATTCTAAATTAAATTTATTTATAAAGTTTACTTTCCTTAATTTTATATTTTCTTCATCGACAAGATAATCATAACCAATTTTTTGCATCTTTTTATTTGGATCTAATTTATTATATAAATTTTTACGATCAATTCTATCTTGTTCTTTTATCATTTTTAAGTGATATAAATTATAATTTAAAAACTTTGTATTATTTACAATTTCTCTATAAGCCCAAGGAATATGATGTTCTTGAGAATAATCAAATGTCATTTTATTACTTAGTTTAAAAAGTAATCCTTTATTTTTAGTATTCCACACATAATCAACACGGTAATGATCTAAATCGTTCCATAACTCACGAAACTTTACATGAAGTACAATATCTAAGTCATTATATTTTCTTGTTATTTTTCTTAATTTTTTCAAGAAACGTTCTTCAAATCGCTCATCGGGATCAACACATAAAACCCAAGGGTTGTCATACTTAGATAATTTTTTTGCTTCTTCTAATAGAACTTTTCGATTGTTTCTTTCCATCCAGCCTTCTTTTTCTTTGTTTTCTATAATTTTAGTAACCTTAGGTAAATCTTTAATTGAAGCAATTGAATTATCTGTTGAACCATCGTCATAAATAACAAATTGATCAACGTATGGCGATAAACTTAAAATACAATCTCTCAAATTTTTCTCTTCGTTATAGCAACACATCACACATATTATTTCGTTATTTATCTTTTTTTTCGTACGCATTTTTATACTCACCATTTGTTATATCATCAATCCAGTTAGTATTATTTAAATACCAATCAATTGTTTCTTTTATACCATCTTCAAAATTATATGACAAACTCCAACCTAACTCTTTTTCAACTTTTGAAGAGTCTATTGCATAACGCATGTCATGTCCAGGACGATCTTCTACAAAACTAATTAAATCTTCACTTTTATTCATCTTCTTTAATATTGTTTTTACAACATCAAGATTAGTTCTTTCAGAATGTCCACCTAAATTATATATTTCACCAACTTTTCCATGTCTTACAATCATATCAACACCGACATTATGATCGTGGACATGTATCCAATCTCTAACATTATTTCCTTTTCCATAAACCGGAATTTTTTCATTTTTTAAAGCTTTAAAAATTACTACTGGAATTAATTTTTCTGGAAATTGATATGGACCATAATTATTTGAACATCTAGAAATAGTTACTGGAACATTAAATGTTCTATAATATGCCATGATAAGTAAATCAGCACTTGCTTTACTAGCAGAATAAGGACTAGAAGCGTGAAGTGGTGTTTCTTCTTTAAAAAGCAAATCCTTTCTATCTAAAGGTAAATCGCCATATACTTCATCTGTTGAAACTTGATGAAATCTTTTTACATTATATTTTCTTGATGAATCAAGTAAAACTTGTACCCCAATTATATTAGTATTTAAAAATATATGGGGATTTTTAATTGAATTATCAACATGACTTTCTGCAGCAAAATTAATTACAGCATCAAACTTTTCTTTTTTAAATAAGTCATCGATAAAATTACTATCTGTTATATTTCCTTTTATAAACTTATAGTTTTCTTTTTCTTCAAGCATTTTTATATTATTATAATTTCCAGCATAAGTTAGTGCATCTAAACAAACAAAATAATCATCTTTATACTTATTTACAACATAATGTAAATAATTGCTTCCAATAAAACCTGCTCCACCGGTTATTAAATATTTCATAACTTTCCCTACTTTCTTTCTTTAATTAATTCTTTATTATATCGGCAAATAGCATCTTTCCACGTAGGAAGTCTATCAAATGATGCCTTATCTAAACTTTTTTTAGATAGTCTAGAATTTAATGGTCTTTTTGCCTTTGTTTTATATTCTTCTGATGTTATATGATTTACTTTCACATCTTTATTATTGGTTTTAAAAATATATTCTGCAAACTCTGCCCATGAGCAATATCCTTCATTGTTAACGTGATATGTACCATATTTTTCAGTTTTCATCATCATTACTAATTCTTTTGCAAGATCAACTGTATATGTTGGACTACCAAATTGATCCGCTACTACGTTTAAAGTCTTTTTGCCACTATCTGCTAAATTAAGCATTGTCTTAACAAAATTTTTACCATTTATACCAAATACCCAAGAAGTTCTAACAATAAAATGTTTAGGATATAATCTAACAAGTTCCTCTCCCTCATATTTTGTTTTGCCATAAACACTTTGTGGATTTACTTTGTCAGAAACTTCATAAAGTCCTTCTTTTGTACCATCAAATACATAATCCGTACTTATATAAACTATTTTAGAGTCATATTTTTTAGCTTCATCAACTATATTTTTAGTTCCGATAACATTAACTTTGTAACACAAATCATAATTTTCTTCAGCTAAATCAACATTAGTCCATGCAGCACAATGAAATATATATTTAGGTTTATACTTTGAAAATATTTCTGAAACATCTTCTTTCTTAGTAATATCCATATTATCAACATCAGTTACTAATATTTCATCTTCTGATACTCCACTTTTTAATAACTCTTTTTTTAAATCAAATCCAAGTTGTCCATTATAGCCTGTAATTAAATATTCCATACTTTACATCTACTCTCCTTTAATATTTTTTCCTAATTTATTTTACCATATTAATCCTTATTTTGTATACTACTTAAAAAAAACGAAATAAGAACAGGCATCGAAAAAATATATGGCATTGCATATCTAAAATATGTGTTAACAGGAGATGCAATACATACAAGTAAAGAAATAAAACTAGGCATCAAATAAACAATATATTTATATTTTTTTCGATATAAAAAGTAAAATAACATAAAAATAAGAATCCACGTATTAAAACCAATACTAGATATTAAACCAATTATAGGTATAAATGGATAAATAATACCATATGTACTTAATAATTTTCTAGTTGATACTAAGTTATTATAATGATAATTAAAACCTTTTTGAACAATTCTTGTATCATATTTATAATATATATACCAAGAAACTTCAAAAGGATAAAAATATCCATAAGTATTATTAATAGTCGCATCGATATAACAAGTTGGATCTTTAAAAAATCCTAACATCCAATATTTAAAATACTTTTTAAGATCAGAAGAAGTTGTAAATTTATTATATTTATTTTTAACAGGATCACTTATATTTTCTTTATATCTTTCTTTAAGATCAGACATATCAAGAATCTTATCATATATTTCGTATTCTTCTTTTCCTATTTCATTATACGAAACATATCTTGCTGTTTGTTGAAAAGGAATAGAAAGTGCTTCCCTAATACTTGTCGGTGTTATTTTATAATAAGGTAAAATAACTTTGTTATATGTAAAATTAAAGCTAATAATAAAAATATAAATTAAAATAAAAGGCAATTTATTTTTCTTAATTAAGAAAAATAAGAAAGGAAAACTAAGTAAAATAACATAAAAACCATTATTTCTAAATAAACATATTAATACCAAAAGAAGAATAGTTCCTATAATTTTTTTTAAACTTATTTTTTCTTTATTATTTCTTATAAAGTCAAATATTAAAATATTATAAAGTATCATTAAAGATGAAAAAATAACATCTTTAACCGCTGACATAGCATAAAATGGAAACATAGGAACTAAAGAATATATTAATAATACAATAAATCTATATTTACATGGAACATTTATTTTTTTCATGTAATATATCGAATAAGAAAGAGTTGTAGAAAGAATTAATATTTGAACTAAACTATATAAAAATAAACCAAAATTATCATTAAAAAAAGTATGTCCTATTTTTAGTAAAGATCCTAAAAGAAGAGTATGAATAATAGGATGATGATTTGTTATTGTAACATTTCTATCAAGCATAATAGAATAATCCATATATTTATTTGGTATTTTAAAATATTGCATTATTTGAAAACTAGGATCCGGAGATAAAATTATAGGATAAAACGATATTATATAAGGAAGCCATAAAACTATAATAATAGCTAAACTAAATAAAAAGGGGTGTTTATCAAATAAAGATAAAAACTTATTCTTAAATTTAAAATCATTTGTTTTATAATTATCAAATTTTTCAAATAATAAGACTATAAGATATTTAATAATTAAAAAGAAAATAAGAAAGGAAAGAATAGTTAAAAAAATATTTTTAAAAACTAAACTTGCATTCTTAAAAAACTTATAACTTGTAAATAAAATTATAAAAAAGCTATATAAAAACGCAAGTAAATTTATATAAATATTTTTATTTTTTAATCTTTTTATATTCATGTCTAATTAAATTACCTTTCTTTTTTAAAAACAAATAATTTACTAAATAAATAATTTAAAATAGTCACAACAACTTGAACAACTAATTTCGCTATTTTATCGTTTTGTTTTAAACATGTAACAAGTAAAAACATTATTGTCATATCAATTAACAATGTTAAAACTCTTGATAAGACAAATGAAGAAGCTTCTTTTAACTTATTATTTGTTTTAGATTTAAAAACAAATGTTCTGTTGGCAAAATAAGCAAATAAAACTGCTAAACTCCACGATATAATATTAGCTATTTGTAATTCTATTCCATTATTCGGATCTAATATAGTATTAACACATATATAATACGAAAAAAGACTAACAATTGTTGTTAAAACACCAACTATTAAATATATGATTATTTCTCGATATTTATCATATAAATTTTTAATCATGAGTTTTTTCCTTTTGAAATAATATTCATCATTAATTCATAGTGTTGTTTATCTTTTTTTACAATTGCACCAAGAATTATTCCTGTAATCCACATTAAAAAACATAATATTAAAAATATACAAGAAACAATTAATGATGGAAATCTTGGAACAAGACCTGTTTTAAAATAATGAACAACAACTGGAATACCAAGAATTAAAGAACATATTAAAAATAATATAGAAAAAATTCCAAAGAAAGTTGTTGGTTTATATTCTTTAAATAAATCTCCAATCGTTTTTAATACTTTTATACCATCTTTATACGTATTTAATTTAGAAACGCTACCTATTGGTCTATCGCGATACATAACAGGTACCTCGACTACTCTATAATTTTTGTCAACTGCGTGAATAGTCATCTCAGTTTCTATTTCAAATCCCTTAGACAAAACAGGAAATCCCTTTACAAAATCATAACTAAAAGCTCTATAACCAGTCATTATATCTTTAATATTATTATTAAAAATTTTATTTATTAAAAACCTTACTATTCTATTTCCAAAATTATGAAATGGACGTTTATTTTCACTAAAATAAGTCGATGATAATCTATCTCCTATAACCATGTCAGCTTCTTTATTTAAAATAAGATCACACATTTTTTTAGCACTTTCTTTTGGATATGTATCATCTCCATCAACCATCAAATAGCAATCAGCGTCTATTTGCCTAAACATACTTCTTATAACATTTCCTTTTCCTTGCTTATATTCATATCTAACAACTGCTCCCGCATCTTTTGCTATTTTATCTGTGCCATCTTTTGAATTGTTGTCGTACACATATATAGTTGCATCATTGCCTAAAACACTTTTAAAATCTTTTACTACTTTTTCTATTGTCTTTGATTCATTGTAACATGGAATCAAAACTGCAATTTTACTTTTCATTTTCTACACCTCTTAATAATTCAAATATACTTAGTATTGAAAAAACACTAATCATAAGGATTTTGTGAGTAAAAAAAGAATGTATATACGAATGATTACTCAAAACAAAATACCAAGCAAATGGGAAGAAAAATACCAATACTAATAAAATGATCTTCCCTAATAATTTTTTATCGAAATAAGTTCTATTTTTTAGAATTTTTATAAAATAAAAACATGATATAATTCCAAAATATAGAAGATATAAATGATTTGAAAACTTACTTAAATTTTGACTTATTGCATCCATTCTTGAAAAAACTACATCAGTTTTTACCCTTCCTCTTGCAGAATTTAATGCATCAATAAACAAATTCTTTCTTAAAATTACGCTACCGATTACCCATTTACCAATCCACATTAAAAAATATCCAAAAGCCCATGAAAAAGATAGTAAAAAAGCTTTTATAAATAATTTTTTAAAATCAGTTTCTGAAGTTAATAATATGTAAAATATAAGAGGAACTAAAAGTGTCAATAATGGAAAAGTAAGTAAGTCAAAATAACTTGTCAAAATTCCTATAATTAAAAACAAATAATTAATTTTATCATAATATTTTATCACAATTATACTTGCAATTAACATAATAATATAACAAACAAAATATTGTAAAGAAAGTCCCATTATAAAAGGATTTATAATTAAAAGTGATAATACAAAACACGGTAAAAATCTTTTTATCCTAGATAAGCAAATTACTTTAATTAAAAAAATAAGTAATAAACAAAGTAATAGTGTATTTAACATTCTAATTTCTTGATAATTAAAAAAATAGAATAAAATTTTATAAATAACATTATTACCATGCCAATATCTTTCATAAGTTGTTTTAATAAGATCATTTCTTTTATCTTGTTTTGCTTTTACTAAAACATCTATTGGATCACTATTATTAGTATATCCATAAGCACTCATCGCTTTTTTAAGAGCTTTTTCTTTGCCATTATAATTTAATTCATCTAAAATTAAGGCATCCGTAAAATTATCTAATTTTGTTGTTTCGAAGCCATCTATTACTTCATAATAGAGATTTTCTTTTTCAAATACTGAGATAGATTCTAAAACATGATTAGATATTTTTTCTTGGGGAAGTAAATAAGCTATAAATAAAGCTAAAGTTCCAATAAAAACTGACAAGAAAATAATTATAAAATAATTAAAAATATCTTTTCTTATTTTCTTCATTTTTTAAGTACCAAATTAGGAAAATCTTTTATTGTGTTATCGTAATCTATTTTTAAATTATCAATAAAGTTTTCATCATAAATAAAATAATTAGTTGTATCTTTTAATAACTTTCTTTTTACTTTTAATTCTTCTTTTATTGGTTCATCTTTTTCTGATAATATTGGTTTTTCTATTCCATACATTGAATATATTTCTTCCCATGGAATATTTAAAGATTTGTCATTATAATAAATTCCACTTTCACTATAATAATCGTAAGGTCTATCTACTCTATAATTAAATAAAGTGTTATCTTCCAAACTTATAAAGCCATGAGCAAAACCTCTTGGGACATATAAAAAAGCCCCGGTTGATAAATCCTTGCCATCGAATGGTGCAAGGTAGACAAATGTTGATTTTCCATACGTTGGAGAATTTTTTCTTATATCTACAACAACATCAATAACTGAACCAGTAAGAGCTGTTACAATTTTTGCTTGACAACTATCTCCAACTTGAAAGTGAAGTCCTCTTACAACTCCTTTTGAACTTTTAGAAATATTTTCTTGTGATACTTTTGGAAAGTTTTTGGAAGAAAATAAATCATCGCGATAAATTTCTGCAAAATATCCTCTTTCATCGCCGTGATACAAAGGCATAATTATTTTGCAATCTTTAAGATTAGTATCAAAAAAAACTGCTTTATCTCTTTTTTTATTTGCTAAAGTTTTTCTTATTTCATCACGGTATATTTCACTAATAAGTTTTTCCATTAGGAATTTTTCCTTCCTCTTTCTAATACCTTTTTCAAATACTGTCCATATTCATTTTTTTTCATAACTTCAGCACTTTCTTTTAATATTTCTTCATCTAAAAATCCTTCGTCATAACCAATCTGCTCAGGACAACAAACAATAATTCCTTTGTTATCTTGGATACTTTGGATCATATTAGAAGCTTGTAAATTACTTCTTGCTGTTCCTGTATCAAACCATGTATATCCTTCACCTAAAAGTTCAGCTCTTAATAATCCTTCTTTCAAATACATATCGTTAAGGGCTGTTATTTCAAGTTCCCCACGTTCGCTTGGTTTAACTAATTTTGCTTTTTTAGATACACCCTTTGGATAAAAATATAACCCCGTTACAGCATAAGTTGATTTAGGATGAAGTGGTTTTTCTTCGATTGACAACACATTATTATCTTTATCTAGTTCCATAACACCAAATCTTTCTGGATCTTTTACTTCATATCCAAAAACAGTAGCAAAGCCAAGCTCAACTTGTTTTTTAGCATTCTTTAATAATTCACTAAAACCATTCCCATAAAAAATATTATCTCCTAAAACCATACAACAAGAATCATCTTTTATGAAATCTTCTCCTAATATAAATGCTTGTGCAAGTCCATCTGGCGATGGTTGAACTATATAACTTATATTTACGCCATAATGTCTGCCATCTTCTAAAAGCCTTTTAAATCCTTCTTGATCTTCTTTTGTTGTAATAACTAAAATATCTTTAATTCCAGCCATCATAAGCGTTGATAGCGGATAATAAATCATTGGCTTGTCATATATTTGTAATAATTGTTTACTACATCCTTTTGTTGTTGGATAAAGTCTTGTACCTGATCCTCCTGCTAAAATAATACCTTTCATAAAAAACCTCCTTAATTATTTTCCTTAATTGAAAAATCTTCTAAATTACCATCTTTATTTAAAACTTTATTAATTGTTTCACTTGCACGTTCAAGTGTTTTATTACAATCGTTTGAAAGTTCCATTGCTTCGTTAAATTTACTTATAGCATCATCCAAGCAAATATCCCCACTTTCTAAATCTTTTACTATTTTTTCTAACTTTTCTAATTTTTCTTCAAAACTAAGTTCTTCTTTTTTTTCCATTATTAATTCTTCCTTTCACATACACTTTCTACTTTTGATAAAACATATCCATCAATAAATTCAGTTTCAAATAAACTTTCTTCATTAACATCTTTTATACTTTTAATTATCTTATTATGACACTTAGTGATACTATATCCTCTTTTTATTGTACAAATTGGATTAAGAGTCTCAAGCTTACTAAGGCAATTTATAAACCTATTATTTTTTTCATTTAAAATTTTAACAATACTATTTTCAAACTTTGTTGTTAAAGAACTATAAGCACTATTATAAGTAGCAAATTTCGTTTTAAACGAATGAATAGCTTTATCAGTTAAATGATCTATTTTTTGAGCCTTAACTTCATACATACTTATAGGATTTTTTAAAATATAACTATTACTTATAGATAAAAGTTTTTCTTTATATTTATTTATATAATTTATAATACTTTTATTTTCTCTTATTTTTAATTGATTTAAATAATTAATTAAATCGATCGTATTTGGGACAGCAAGCTCTGCGGCAGCGGTTGGTGTTGGCGCTCTAAGATCGGCAACAAAATCACTTATAGTAAAATCAATTTCATGTCCTACCGCACTTATTATTGGAATTTTACTTTCAAAAATAGCATGTGCAACGCATTCCTCATTAAAAGCCCACAAATCTTCGATGGAGCCGCCGCCTCTTCCGACTATAATCACATCCAGT
>CAKONT010000028.1 GCA_934097255.1 uncultured Bacilli bacterium | reverse complement strand
GCTAGTTCTCCGTTTGCACCACCATATTGAGTTATAATCGCTTTGGCCATATTCAAGTCTTTTTTCTTAATATTAATTGGATATTGTAATTTTTTATCATATTTCCACATAGTTACATTACCTCCCAAGGAAAGTTATTATTATCCCATGCCCATGGAGCTTTGTTTAGTAGTGGGCTGCTTAAAACAATAGGTCCATATTTTTCTTCATATTGTTTTAATGCTTCTTTCTCTTGCAAGACATATTGTTCTCTTAGTTTAATTGCTTGTTCATCGTTTGGATAATTATCTAAGTAAAGTGTTAATTCATGTGCACAAAAGTCGTAGATTTGGACTAAAAGAAGCAAATATTCTCTTTCATTTTTTGGGTTTATTTCGGAAGGTTTATAATTTTTGTATTGATCATATAAATTACTAAAAAGATTTCCTTTTATAAAAGCGTTATATGGTTCTTCCAAAGAATTAGCTACCTGCCCATAGTTATAATAGTTATTCATAATATATCCTCCAATGTATAGTATGTATTAGCACATAATTTGTTTGGGTAAATAACTATCAGCGACAATCAAGTAATTAGATAATTAAATAAATTAAGTAAAAAAATGTTGCTATATTTTAAATTTAATGATAAAATATAGTAGTAATTTTATTTAATGGCGATATTGGTGAAGCGGTTAACACGCTTGTCTGTGGAACAAGTATGCATGAGTTCGATCCTCATATATCGCCCCATATAATGTAATTTTAGAACGAAAGTTCTTTTTTTTTATAAAAAAAAAGAAGAAATTTTATTTTTCTTCTTCCAATATAGCAGGTACAATTTGTAATTTTCTTGACATAACATTTTTTAGAAAATATCCTTGTTCTAAGTTTTCAACGTTAAAACTTTTTTCTAATATTTCTTTAGCATTATTATTATAAAAAATGTATGATCCATTATTTAAAATATCTGTTACGAAAAGTGTTATAAGAAGATAATCGTTACTTATAGCAAGCTCATTTAATATCTTTTCATATTCTTCTTTTTCATTGACAAAAAGAGAAGGATCTGTTGTTGATAGTTGACCTATCCCCATTTTTTTATCACCTATTGGATATATTTTAAAATCTTGATAAATTAATTCTTCCTTTGTTTTTCCCTTAATTGATGCACCGGCTTTTAACATATCTAATCCATATTTTTTATAGTCTATTTTTGCTTTCTTAGACAATTTTTCTAAAGCTTCTTTATCAAGCTCAGTAGTTGTTGGTGATGTTAAAATTAATGTGTCTGAAATAATACCAGATGCCATCAAACCAGCAATCTCTTTTGGAATAATAACACCCTGTTCTTTGTACATTTGATAAAGAATTGTATTTGTGCTACCAACAGGCATGTTTCTAAAACTAATTGGCATAGTCGTACCAATTGATCCTATGTTATGATGATCTACAACTTCTAAAATATCAGCATCTTCAATTCCTTCAACAGTTTGTTCAATAGAATTGTGATCAACTAAAATTACTTTCTTTTTCTTTCTTTCACTTGTATCTGCTAAAGTAATTAATCCAAGACATTTGTTTGAATTATTGATAACAGGATAATAACTATATTTTGTTTTATTAGCTAAATTAATAAAATCTGAAACATTATCGGATTCATTTGAACATACATAATTAATTTTTGGATAGACCTCTTTTACTGTATTTGATAGTCTAATCATTTGTGCTGTTTCAAGAGAAAAGAATTTTGTTCTAATAATATTTACTTTTTTCTTCTTAGCAAGACGCAAATGTTTTTCTTTAATCTCTGAATTACCACTTAAAATTAATAATTTAATATTACTATTTATTGCATATTCAATTATGCTATGACGATCACCAACGATCAAAATATTGTCGCTTGTTAGATTGACGTTATCGATAAACGTTGTACTTTTATAAGATGCAACAAGGACATTCCCTTTTATATCATTATCAAATTTTAATATTTCTTCACCATTAATTGTTGAAACGATATTATCGTATGTTGTATTCATTAAATTAGTAGTATTACTTATCAAATACTTAGCTATTTCTTTCATCGCTAAAACACCTTTGAAAACATTTTCATTATCTACAACTGGTAATTTACTTGAATTTTCTTTTACCATCATGTTATATGCTTCAATAAGTGTTTTATTTTCATTAATGAAGTAATGTTTTTTATACTTTACATCTTTTATTTTAGTTTTTACATCGTTTAAAAATAATGGTTCATCAACTTTAAAATAATCAAGGGCGTATTTTGTCTCATTATTTATACTACTTAAAATAACAGGAATTGCATTTATACCCATTTGCTTTTTTAAGTATGCTAATGAAATAGCAGCTGATACACTATCTGTATCAGGTTTTCTATGCCCAAATACATAAACTTTTTCCATAAATAAAAACTCCTTTAATATTCGATTATTATAACACTTTTTTATGTTATTTAAAAGTTAAAATAGATAAAAAAACAAATAAAAAAGATAAAGTATCGATATTTTATGGTATTATAAATAAGAGGTATTTCTTATGAAAAGATATGATTGTATAATAATTGGTGCTGGAGCATCTGGACTTATGTGTGCTATAAAAATGTCTCCTTTAAAAAAGGTGTTAATAATTGAAAAAAATAATTCATGTGGAAAAAAACTTTTATTAACTGGCGGTGGTAGATGCAATGTTACCAATTTAAAGGATGATAATTTATTTTTAGAAAATATTCATAATAAAAAATATTTATATAGTGCTATTAATAACTTTGGACCTCAAGATATTTATGATTTTTTTACATCTAGAGGATGTTTTTTAAAGGAAGAATTAGACAATAAAATATTTTCTAAAAGTGATAAAGCAAGTTCCATCCTAAATTGTCTTATGTCAGAAATTAAATCTTGTGATAACGTAAAAATAAATTATAACGAAACAGTATTAGCGATAGAACATAATGACATTATTAAGGTTTTTAGTGACAAAAATTGTTATGAAGCGTCAACAGTTGTAGTTGCAACCGGCGGAAAAAGTTTTCCAAAAACAGGAAGTAGTGGGGATCATATTAAATTTTCTAAAATGTTAAATCAGCCTATTATAGATTTATATCCAGCTGAAACAAGTATTATTTTGAAAGAAAAACATAATTTCGCAGGGACATCTTTATCTAATGTCAAAGTAACAGCAAATAATCATAGTGCAATTGGTAATATTTTGTTTACTCATAATGGATTAAGTGGAGATACCATAATGAAACTTAGCGAGTATATTTACCTAGAGCATATAGAAAAAATTTATATTTCTTTTCTTGAAGAATATTCTAAAGAAGAAATATGCGATATGTTAAAAAATTATGATCAAAAAAAAGAAATAAAAAGTTTTATAGCGGAATATTTAACAAAAAATTTAGCGATATATTTGTTAGAACGAGTAAATATAGCACCGGATACTACTATAAAAACATTATCTTCTAAAAAAATAGATGATATTTGTTTGATCTTAAAAAAATGTCCATTTTTAGTTTTAAAAGTAAATGATTTAGATAAGGCTTATATAACCGGTGGTGGAATTGATATGAAATACATTGATTCAAAAACAATGGAATCAAAAGTTAATAAAAATATTTATTTTATCGGTGAAGCATTAGATGTACATGGAACTATCGGTGGTTATAATATAACAATTGCTTTTTCAACTGCATCTTTAGCAGCACAAAGCATCAATAATAAGTAAAATATTAACGTGTTAAAAAAATAAAAGGAGTTTGGTTATGAATATTGAAAAGTTATTAAAAGACAATACTATAATCATATGTGAATACAATAAAAAAGTTAATTTGTTGAAAAAGTTTTCTAAAGAAAGTTTGTTAAATATTTCTTTTTATTCTTTAAAAGAAATAAGAGAAAAACTTCTTTTTTCGTATAATTATAAAGCTGTTTATTATTTAATGGATAAATATGGTTTTAATTATGATGTTAGTTATATGTATATAAATAATATGTATTATGTAGAAGATAAAAAATATCAAAGTGAAAAATTAAATACATTAGTTTATTTAAAAAAAGAATTAGATGAAAATAATCTTTTAATTTATGATGAGATATTTAAAAATTATTTAAAAGATAAAACAGTTGTTGTTTATGGATATAATTATTTAAAAAAAGAAGAATTAAATCTTTTAGAAAAATTAAAATGTATTACCAAAGTAAATGTTGTAAATGATATATATCAAAAAAATAATATTACTTACTATGAATTTAAAACTATGGAAGAAGAAGTTTCATTTGTAGCTTCAAAAATAAGCGAATTATTAAATAAAAAAATTCCTATTGATAAAATAAAAATAGCTAATTATGATAGTAGTTATTATAATACTATAACAAAAATATTTTCTTTTTATAATTTACCTATTAATATTTTAAATACAACTCTTTTAGATACCAGTATTGCTAAAATGTTTTTAGATAATTTGAATTTAGAAAAAGAAGAATTGATAGATTTATTAAATAATAACTTTAAAGATGATATTTTGATAAATAAAATAGTTAATATTTTAAACAAATATATTATGGAAGATGATCTTTTAAAGATAAAAGATTTTATAAAAGAAGATCTAAAAAGAGAAATTATTACTAAAGAATATGAAAATGCTATTTCTATTATTAATTTAGAAGACATAGAAGATGAATATGTTTTTGTTATTAATTGCAACCAAACAATTCTTCCAAGAATATATAAAGATGAAGAATATATAACTGATAATATAAAAGAAGAAGTTAATATGTCTAAATCTTATGAAATAAATAAGATGGAAAAGGAAAAAATAACAAATATTCTTTTAAATAATAAAAATACAGTAATAACATATAAGTTAAAAGATTTAAAAAATATTTATTTTCCATCTGTAATTTTCGAAGATGAGCATTTCATAAAAAAGGAAGCAGAATTAATAAATAAATTTTATTCATATAAAATGATGCAATATAAAACAATAAAAAGTATTGATAATTTATTAAATTATGGTGAAAAAAATAAAAATATCGATTATTTATATTCGAATTTTTATGATGAAAGCTATCGAAAATATGACAACAGTTTTAGTGGAATTTCTACGGATAGTTTATATAATTATTTAGATAACAAACTTACTTTGTCATATTCCTCATTAGAAAGTTATAATGAGTGTCATTTTAAATACTATATTGATAAAATACTTAAATTAAATCAATTTGATGAAACTTTTTATACAATTATTGGGAATGTATTTCATTATATTTTGCAAATAGGATTATTTGAAGATATAGATGTTTATGAGAAGATAAATGAATATTTAAAAGATAAAAAGTTTAATAACAAAGAAAAATTTTTTAAAGAAAAGTTAATAAAGGAATTAATATTTATCTTACAAGAAGTAAGATTACAAACAAAAGATATTTTATTAGATAATTATTTGTTTGAGAAAGAAATTATAATTACTAAAGAAAGTAAGCTACATATAACTTTTAAAGGTTTTATTGACAAGATTATTTATAGTGATAATCCATCAATTGCTGTTTTAGTTGACTATAAAACAGGTAATCCAAATATAAATTTAAATTATTTACCTAATGGTTTAAATATGCAGTTACCTATTTATTTATATCTAGCATCATACGAATTAAAAGATGTTAAATTTGCTGGATTTTATTTGCAAAAATTGTTAGATCCGACGTATGACGCCAAAAAAACAATAGATGAAATGAAAAAAGATGGTTTAAAATTAGAAGGATATACGAACAGTGACATTGAAGTTGTTAAATACTTTGATAAAAACTTTAGTAATAGTAATATTGTTAAAGGTTTAAAAATGTCAAAAAATAATGAGTTTTATAAATCTTCAAAGACTCTTTCTAGTTATGAAATAGAAAAAGTTATAGAGCTTACAAAAAATTGTATTGATAAAAGTATTTCTTCAATAGAAGATGCTAATTTTATTATTAATCCTAAGATAATTGGTTTAAAAAATAATGGTTTTAATTCTTGTGCTTTTTGTAAATTTAGTGATATTTGTTATAAAAAGCAAGAAGATATTACCTATTTAGAGGAAATAAAAGATTTGAAATTTTTAGATGATGGAGGTGATACTTATGCCTAAGTTTACAAAAGAACAACAAGAAGCAATTGATTTGGAAGGACAAAATATTATAGTTAGTGCTGGAGCAGGAAGTGGTAAAACAGCAGTTTTGTCTGAAAGAGTACTTAGAAAATTAAAAGATGGTGTAAATATTAATCAATTACTTGTTTTAACATTTACCAATGAAGCCGCACAAGAGATGAAAAATAGAATTAGAAATAAAATAAGTGAAATAGAACACTTAAAAGAACAGCTTGATTATTTAGACTCGGCATATATCACGACCTTTGATAGTTATGCATTGTCAATTGTAAAAAAATATCATTATCTTTTAAACATCAAAAAAAATGTATCTATTGTAAATAGTAGTGTCATATCAATCTTAAAAAAGAAAATGCTTGATGAAATATTTGAAAATTTATACGAACAAAGACAAGAAGATTTTATTACTTTAATAGATGATTTTTGTGTAAAAGATGATGAAAGTTTAAAAAAATCTATTTTGGAAATATATGAATCGATAAATTTATTAATAGATAAGAATTTATATTTAGATAACTATTTAGATAATTTTTATAATGATAAATATATAAATGATGTAATTTCAGAGTATACTTTATTCTTACTTGAAAAGGTTAATTTGATTAGAGATAATTTATATATTTTAGATAATTATGTAGATGATGACTTTAGTAAAAAAATGTATAGTTATTTTGAAAATTTATTTTCTTGTAAGTCTTATAATGAATTAAAAAGTTTTGTTAGAGAAGATCGTCTTCCAACTCTTCCAAGAAATAGTGACGAAGATGTAAAAAGTTTAAAAGAAAAAATTAACGACTTGAAAAATGAATTATTTTCTTATTTATCTTATAAAGATACTGATGAGATAAAAAACTCTTTATTAGAAACGAAAAAATATACAAAAGCAATTATAAATATTATAAAACTTCTCGATCTAAAAATAATGAATTATAAAAAAGAAAATAATTCATTTGAGTTTACAGATATAAGTAAAATGTCTATCGAGGTTTTACAAAATAATGTAGAAATAAAAGAAGAATTAAAAAATTATTATAATGAAATATTAGTAGATGAATATCAAGATACAAGTGATTTGCAAGAAGCATTTATCAATTTAATTGAAAATCATAATGTATATATGGTTGGTGATGTTAAGCAATCTATTTATCGTTTTAGAAATGCAAATCCAATTATATTTAAAAATAAATATGATAAATATAGTCAAAATAATGAAGGTAAAAAAATAGATTTACTAAAAAATTTTCGTTCTCGTGATAAAGTTTTAAACAATATAAATACTATTTTCAATTTAGTAATGGATGATAATTTTGGTGGAGCTGATTATAAAAAGTCTCATCAAATGGTTTTTGGTAATACTTCTTATATAGAAAATGGTTTAACAAATCAAAATTATGATATGGATATATTGTGTTACAATGAGGATAAAAACTTTCAAAAAGAAGAAATAGAAGCTTTCATTGTTGCAAATGATATTAAAAATAAAATAGAAAATAATTATCAGATATTTGACAAAGATAAAGGTATATTAAGAAATATTACATATAGTGATATATGTATAATAATGGATCGAGGAACTTCTTTTGACACTTATAAAAAAATATTTGAGTATTTAAAAATACCTTTGACAATATATGCTGATTTTAAATTGACAAATGAATATGATATAGTTGTTTTAAAAAATATATTTACCTTTATCATAAAAATAAAAGATAAAGAGTTTGATAAAGAATTTAGATATTTATTTACAAGTATTGCTAGAAGTTTTGTTGAAAGATATAGTGATCAAAAAATATTTGATTTATTAACTAATAATAATATATATAAAGATGAGATCTTTATTAAATCTAAAAAAATAATTGATATGCTTGATAGTATGTCTATTACTGATATCATAAACGAAATAATAGAACAATTTGATTTTTATCATAAACTTATATCAATTGGTGATGTTGAAAAATCTATGATTAGAATAGAAAATATGCAAAATATAGCAATGTCTTTAAAAGATTTAGGTTATGATTTTAGAATGTTTTCTTCTTTTTTAAAGCAAGTATTAGAGATGAAAGAAGAAATAAGATATTCTCTAAATACTAAGGATAGTAATAGTGTTAAGATTATGAATATTCATAAATCAAAAGGGTTAGAGTTTAATATATGTTATTTTACTGGTTTATATAAAGAATTTAATATGATGGATGTTAAAAAAAGACTTATGTATTCTAAGTATTATGGAATAGTTACTCCTTATTTTGATAATGGACTTAAAGATACAATTATAAAACCATTACTAAAAAGTAAATATTTAGAAGAAGAAATATCAGAAAGAATAAGACTTTTTTATGTTGCTCTTACAAGATGTAAAGAAAAAATGATTATTGTTATTCCAAATATAGAAGATGAAGAAAATGTTATTAATGATGATGCTAAATTAAGATATAGATCATTTTTAGATATTATAAAAAGTATAAAACAAGATATTAAAGATTATATGATTTCAATTGACATAGAAGATATAGTAACAAAAGATTATATGTTAAAAAACAACAAAAATATTGAAGATTTAATAAATAAAGTAGATGAAAAAGCACTTGTTATTGAAAATAAAATAGATAAAAAATATATTGAAACAAGACATGCTTCTAAAGAAATAAAAAAATTAATTACTAAAAAAGATTATGAAAATATGGAATATGGAACATACATACATTATTTATTTTATGTTACTGATTTTTATAATCCAGTTGTAGATAAAAAGTATATAAATTTAATTAATAATTTCTTATCTAAAATAGATCTTAATAATGTAAAGATATACAAAGAACACGAATTTATTTATAAAAGTGATAAAATTTATCATGGTATTATTGATTTAATACTTGAGTATCAAGATAAAATAATAATTATAGATTATAAATTAAAAAATACAACAGATAAAGCTTATTTAAAACAATTAAATATTTATAAAGAATATATAAAAACGAAAACAGATAAGATAGTTGAAACTAAATTATATTCTATAATAGATCAAGAATTTAAAACCATTATTTAAAAAGAAGCTTATTTATTAATAAGCTTCTTTATTAATTTTGAAAAATTATCGTAATCTTCTTCTTTTGTATTACTTACAATTACATAATCATAAGTAGATGATTTACTTATTTCGTATTCTGCTCTTTCAAGTCTTGTTTTAATTTTGTCATGAGTTTCACTTTTTCTTTTAAGTAATCTATTTTCAAGTTCAGAAAGTGATTTAGGTTTAATAAAAATAGATATACAATCGTTATAGTTTTTCTTAACTATTTCTTTTCCATCGACATCTATTTCTAAAATAACATTAATTCCATTATTTAATTTTTCTAAAACTTTATCTTTAGGTGTGCCATAATAGATATCTTTATATACTTCAGCATATTCTAAGAAATTATTTTTTTTAATATTATCAATAAATTCGTCTTTTGATACAAAAAAGTAATCAACACCATTTTGTTCGAGTTTTTTTGTTTTTTCATGTACTCTTGGTTTTCTTGTTGTCATAGATATAGAGTACCAAAAATTATCAAAATCTTTTAATAAATTTTCTCTTAATGTTGATTTACCAACTCCACTTGGTCCACTTATAATAAATAATTTTCCTTTGTTCATAAAAATCACCTTATAGGTATTATAAGGTAAAACAAATTATATAGCAATAAAAGTATTTGCTAGAAGTTATAAAAAAAGGAATTTTAAAATTTTTATAAAATAATATAAGTGAAAGGTTATATTATTAAAAAATTACTTATGAAGATTGTATGAATATAGTTGGTAAATTGAAATTTACAACTAATACTTTTTTATTTTGATAATTATAAAATTATTTTTACTAAAGACAAGATATTTGCTATAATTATTGTAGTACTAATAGAGGATGAAAGAGGGAAAGAATGGATATATGTATTTAAAAGAAATAAAAATATCAGGCTTTAAGTCTTTTGCAGATAAAATTAATATGAATTTAGATAATAATATTACTTGTATTGTCGGACCGAACGGTTCTGGTAAAAGTAATATTATTGACGCTGTAAAATGGGTTTTGGGGGAGCAATCTATTAAATCTTTGCGAGGATCATCAAATATGAGTGATGTTATATTCGCTGGAAGTAAG
>CAKONT010000027.1 GCA_934097255.1 uncultured Bacilli bacterium | reverse complement strand
GGATTAGCATTTGTTTTAAAAGCTGTATTTCCTCTTCCACCTCTTCCACCATGAGCAACAACAAAAGATGAATTGTTTTCTTTTAAATCACATATAATAAGATTCGTATCATTATCTATAACTTGCGTTCCAGGTGGGACTTTTATTACGATATCTTTAGCTTTTCTTCCATGGCAATTTTTACCCATGCCATTTTCGCCTCGTTCACCTTTGATAATTTTGTTATATCTAAGATCAATTAACGTATGAAGACCCTCATCAACTTTAAAAATAATATCTGATCCCTTACCACCATTACCACCGTATGGTCCACCAAGAGCTATATATTTTTCTCTTCTAAAAGCTGTGCAACCATCTCCACCATTTCCAGCAACAACTTTTATAAAAACTTCATCTATAAACATAAAATCACCCTTTTCTAATCTTAAGTTCTTTTTAAACGCCTATATTATATCATAAATATTTTAGCTTTAAAAGTAATTTTAATGTAATCATTATCTTGTAAAATATATTCTCTTAACTTTTATCTTGAATTTTTAAAACATCTTTAAAAGCAATATTTGCACTATCTATTACTCTAATTAAATCAGATGTGAAAATTACATCAAATTTAATATTTGAGTTTAATTTTTATTTCTTTAACCATTTATTATTATCAAAGGAATAATCATTTCATCTTTTGTTAAACCTGAATGATTACCTTTAGTTTTCTTATAATATTTATCAATTTCCGTTGAATTAATAAATTGAGCATCAGACTTACAAATGCTAATATATTCACCTAAATTATTTAAAATAAATTGATTATTTTTATCAGGACCAAATACATTGCTATCAATAAATTCTTTAGTTTCAAAAAGATACATTTTATCTTTATAATCTTTATTAAATTCTTCTGCAAACTCTTCTTCCATATCTTTTTTCACATAATAAGTTGCCATTGCAAAATCAATTCCTGGATAAGCATAAAAATATTTGTCATATTTTTTAAAGTCCATAACAATATCTTTATTTACATTTTTTTGTCCGTGATCTGCTGTAATTATAGTTACAATATCACTATTATTAAGTCTATTTAGTTGATTTTCAATATTATGTATTTCGTTTAAGACAATTTCACTATTAAATCCATTATTATGTTCTAAATTATCTATATCCGGCAAATATAAATACGTGAACGTTTTTTCATCTTTTTTTGTTATTTCTATAATTTGATTAAATGCGTCTTCAATTGTTATAAAAGATTTTCTAATATTGTTATTTGCAACATAATTAGAATATACACTATCACATATATACTCTGGATATAAAACAGTTGTTTTAACATTTAACTCATTTAGTTTAGAATTTATTTTAAATATATCGTTAACTTCAATATTAAATTCTTTTAAACTTTTATTTTGCTTTCTATCAATAAAAAGAAGTGGATAATAGCTAATATCATGTTCTCTATTATAATTGTACCATCCTATTATTCCATATTCACTAGGGTATGTAGCAGTTGCTAAAGATGTTAAAACACAACCCGTTGAACTTGGACTAACAGTTATCATATCTGTTATTTTATTTTTCTTTAAGATTGAGTTATCATTTAATATATTAATTAAATTACTACCCATTCCATCTACTAATATAAATATAGTATGTTTTTTTTTCGGGAATTATCTCTGGTAATTTCTTAAAATTTTCACTTTTTTCACATTTGATACCATATTTATTATATAAATATTTAACTAGATCAACTATATTCAAATTATTATAATTTGGTAATAATAAATTTTCCTTTTCAATATACTCTTTTAATTTCATATTATTAGTAACCTCCTTTTATCTATTAATAAATAATTTTATTTCTTCTAATATATGTCCAATATTACCTTCACCGGCATATTTATTAATATCAAAGAAATTTTCGTTAATTGATACCCATTCAAGTTTATTTACTTCAGGGATTAATTTAACTTCTTTATTTAATATTCCAAAATAAACTTCTAATTGTTTGTTCATCGTAATATATTCGATGTTCATAAAATGAGTTAATTCAATATCATCTTTTGATATATTAGTTTCTTCCTTTAATTCTCTATAAGCTTCATTTAACAAATCATTTTCATTTTCTATTTTTCCACCAACTAAATTATACATTCCTATATATAGCTCTTTAGCCCTTTTACACATTAAAATATTTTTTATTTTATTATCAAAAACTACTATTACATTATATTTTTTCATTACCCATAACCTCAAACATATTTTATATTTTCTTTATGTCAATTAAACCTCTAGTGTGATATCCTTCATTTTCATAAAAATTAATAGCATTTTCATTATAAGCAAAAACTTCTATAAAAATATATTCACACCCAATCGATTTAAAATAATCTTCCATTTTTTTCATCAATTGTTTTCCAATTTTTCTTCCTCTAAAATTTTTAGAAATAACTAGCTCTGATATTTCCCCACTTCTAGGGCATTTGTAATCTAAGTAATCATACTTATCATAAGTTCTAACATAACCCATAATTAAACCTAATACTTTGTTATTTTCAATTGCTAAATAACATTTGCCACTATTTTTTTTAACCTCTTCTAAATCTAAAATAGCCATTTTTTCTCTATATTCCGGATGAATCCTATCTAAATTATCTTCATCTATTGTAAGTATATATTCTTCTAACTCTACTAATAAATTTCTTACATCTTCTAAGTATTTTTCTTCATATTCAATTATTTGCATTAGACAAATAATCCTCCTTTGTTAATTCATATTTTGAAAACATTAATCTTCCATCATAAAATGTATATGGAGATTCTTCCTCAATTTCATTTATTTTTTTAAATCCTACTCTTTCGAAAATTCTACAAGAAGGAATATTATCCTTTACAGCACCGGATAATATTTTATCAATTTCTACTTCTTTAAACATATAATCTATCATTGCTATTACTGCTTCTTTTGCAAAGCCTTTTCCTTGATATTTTTTATCAATAAACCAACCAACATCTCTAATTTTTCTATCATTTCCATTTTTACCAGCAGATACTTGTCCGATAACTTCTTCTTTACCGTTTTTTGTGTAATTGGGTTTTAAGAATACGCTCCATAAAAATGTGTCAGGATCATTTGCTTTTTCAACTTTTGACTTATAAAATTTTTTTGACTTTCCCATGTCCAATATCCTTTGATATTTGCTTTACTTTTAGCAGATGTTAAATACCACTTATTAATTTCTGGATCCATTACTATTTCCCATAATCTTTTTTGTTCTTCTATTTTAGAACTTCTTAATATCAGTTTTGGAGTTTCAATTGTTTTGCTTCCTATTAAATTCATATTATAAAAACACCTCTTTTTTATCATTTATCATTTTAGATTTATATTTTAATTATTTTTTTATTTCTTCTTTATATGAATCAAAACTTACTATAAATAATTAATTTAGTTCATTTACATATTATTTTACCATAAAATGGATTTTTTTCTAATCTTTAGTTCATTCTTCTTTTTTTATATCATAATATCAAAAAAAATATTAGAAAGGAGTCTAACTTATAAATAAACCCCTTCTAATATTTGATAAATAATAATCCATTAAACTTGGACTTTCTATTTCTTCCTTAATATATAAATCTGTCTTGGATAATATTTTATTTTTTTCTTTGACATAAAAGCTTGCTACTGTACTTTCTTTTTTTAATGGTAATTTATTATTTGTTATTTTTATTTTTTTTATAATTTCTTCTTTTGTTTCTGTTTTTTTAGTAAATAAAATAATATCTTCCTTGGCATATACATTTACTTTTTTATCAATACCATCTATTTTTATTGCTCCAACTTTACTTCCTTTTTTATATAATAACGATGCTTTATACTGATTAAATCCATAATTTAAAAGTTCCATTGTTTCACTATTTCTTGTTGTTGTATCTTTATATCCCAATGTAATAGCAATTAATCTTAAATTATCTTTTTTAGCTGTTACTGCGATACAACTTCCAGCATCCTCTGTCCAACCAGTTTTTAATCCATCCGCTCCTTGATAAAATCTTACAAGTTTATTAGTATTTACAATCCATTCTTTTTCACTTGTATTTTCTTTTATGTAACTTTCATAAACACTTGAAAATTCAAATATTTGTTCATGTTTTATAAGCTCTTTAGCAATAAGTGCTAGATCATAACTACTTGAATAATGACCTTCTTCATCAAACCCAGTACAATTTTTAAAATAAGTATTTTTAAGTCCTAATTCTTTTGCTTTCTTATTCATTTCTAAAACAAATGCTTCTTCTGTACCTGCTACTTTTTCTGCTAATGATACCATAGCGTCATTAGCGCTTGCCATAACAACTCCTTTTAATAAATCTCTAACACTTAAAACATCGCCCGTATCAAGCCAAAGTTGTGTACCACCAGTACTTTTAGCATTTTCAGATGTAGTAACCATCTCATCAAATGTCATTCCACCTTTTTCCATGAATTCAAAAATAACAATTAAACTCATCATTTTAGTTAAAGAAGCAACACTTTGCTTACTGTTTGCATTCTTATTATATAAAACATTTCCTGTTGTCGCTTCGATTAATATCGCTGATGTAGCGTTTTTCGTTAAATTTAAATTATCGTTTGCAAAAACCAACTCTGAAAAACATATAATATTTATTAAGATAATTAACAAAATTTTTTTTATAAACCATCACCCACCTAATTATTTTTATGAAAAATAATACATTTTTAGACTATTTATTATTTATTAAAGTATTATTTAATGATAAAATGTATTTAAATAGGAGGATATTTTATATGTCAAAAAAAAGAAAAAAAGCTATGAATAACTTTATTATTTTACTTACCCTAACTACAATTGTTATTGTTGTAATATTAATTTATAAACAAACTAAGCATTATAATAATATAAAAGATAATAATTCTTCTTATAATGAAAAAAAGAAAATTGATAATAAAAATACTATCGAAGAAAGCTATAAAAAGTTATCTAATTATAGAAAGGAAAATTTAAATAGATATTTAGCTTTTGGTGAAAAAAATAAAGATTATAGTATAGAAAAAGTAGTTACTTATGTAAATATTGGTTTAGATTATGAATTTTATACATTTGTAAATGACGCTGATTTGTCAAAAGGTATTTTAGTATTAATGAATAAATATCACAAATTAGACAAAGATTACGAACCAGATGATTTAGAAGAAATAGATAGTAAATATTTTATTACAGGAAATGCTTATGTTAGAAATATGAGAAAAGATGCTAAAGCTTCATTTGAAAGTTTAAGTGAAGCATCGATTGAAAATGGTACACCGGTATACGGACAATCTGCTTATAGACCATATACTATGCAAGAAAATTTATATAATAATGCCGTTAATTCACTAGGAGAAAAACAAGCTGATATTGATACAGCACGTCCTGGATATTCTGAGCATCAAACAGGTCTTGCAATTGATGTTTCAAGTACTAAGGGTGGTAATATGTTAGATTTTGATTCATCAAGTTCTTATTCTTGGATGGAAGAAAACGCTCATAAATATGGCTTTATTCATCGATATAGAAAAGAAAAAACAGCTATTACTGGTTTTATGTCTGAAAGTTGGCATTATCGTTATGTCGGAGTTGAAGTTGCTACTGATATGTATAATAATTATCCAGACCTTACTTATGAAGAGTATTATGATCTATTTATTGACAAATAAAAACTATTAAATTTTTAATAGTTTTTTTTTATACGAATAAAAGAAGTTCATCAATAATTTTACTAATTACCATTTTTTTATTTAAAACCCGATTATCAGAATTTACTTCAATACTAAAAGATTTATATTTATTACTACATTTTTCGTAAAGCGAAACATAAACAATATTATCTTCGCCATATAAATTATTTTTATCAGGTTTATTTAACTTACCAGTTATACCAACTCCAATAGATGATGTTGCATATAAAGATATCCTTTTAGCCATTTCTTTTGCAACTTCTATACTATAAACACTATATTTATTTATTGTCTTTTTTTTAACACCCATTTTAATTTTAAATAAATTACTATATGTAATAGCTCCAAACATAAAAACATCACTTGCATTTTCGATATTAGTTAAACTATTGCAAAAGCTTCCACCACTACAAGATTCCATCGCACTAATCGTCATATTTTTTTCTCTTAATTTTTTTATTAATAACTTTATTTTTTCTTCCATATTTAATCATTCCTTATCTTAATAAAAGTATATCACGTTTGACTAAGCATAACAATAAATGATAAAATAATATAAATTTTGGAGGTTTTTATATGGAAATAATTGGAGTTATCGCTGAATACAATCCATTTTCAAACGGTCATAAATATCATTTAAATGAAATTAAAAAAATGTACCCCGAAAGCATTATAATTGCTGTTATATCGACATCTTTTTGTCAAAGAACAATCTCTTTTTTAAACAAATGGGAAAAAACTAGAATATGTTTAGAAGAAGGAATTGATATAGTTATTGAATTACCTTTTGTATTTTCAACCCAAGGAGCAGATATTTTTAGTAAAGGTGCAATGACTATTTTAAATAATTTAAAGGTTGATAAAATAATATTTGGCAGTGAATCAAACAATATAGATAACTTAAAAAAAATAGCAATAAATCAATTAGAAAATAAAAATTTTGATGAAGACCTTAAAAAATACTTAAAAATGGGAAAAAACTACCCTACTTCTATATCTCTTGCATCAAACTCAAAAATTTCAACTCCAAACGACTTACTTGCTATTTCGTATATCAAAGAAATAATTAAAAATAATTATCCAATTACACCTATTTCAATAAAAAGAACAAACGACTATAATAGTTTAGATGTAAAAGGTGATATAATAAGTGCAACAAGTATAAGAAATTTACTTAGTAAAAATATGGATATAAAAAAATATATTCCTGAAAATGAAATAAATTGTATTTATAAAAATATTGATATTTTTCCTTTTTTAAAATATAAAATTCTTAGTGATAAAAATATTTTAAAAAGTTATGTCGATGTCGATGAAGGAATTGAAAATAGAATAATAAAATATATAAAAGATGCTAATAACTTATCTGAATTAATAAATTTAGTAAAATCTAAAAGATATACTTACAATAGACTTAAAAGAATGTATATTCATATTTTATGTTCTTTCACCAAAGAAGAACAAGAAAAAAATAAAAATATTGAATATATTAGAATTCTTGGATTTAATGAAAAAGGAAAAACTTATTTAAATAAAATAAAAAAGGAATTAAATATTCCTCTTATAACTAAATACAAAGATATAGAAAGTGATATTTTAGATATCGAATATCGTGTATTAACAATTTATAGTTTAATAGTAAATGATCATTCATTAATAGAAAAAGAATTACAAAAACCAATTATTTATTAAGAAAATAAATACTTAAATTTAAAATAGAAGCAAATATAAGCCATAACAAATATGGTATCTGAAGAAATGCTTTTTCTTTTACTAATTTATATAATTCAAAAATCATTATAGATACTAAAATAATTAAGAAAATGATCCAAAAAAATGAAAATAATCTAAATTCAAATAAGAAAAAAAATATACTCCACAAAGAATTAACAAACAATTGAGCAAAATATATTATTTTAAATTTATTGTTATTATAATTTCTTGTTTGATAAAATGATACTCCCATTAAAATAAAAAGAACGGTCCATACGATTGGAAATACTATACCAGGTGGACTAAACGATGGTTTTAATAAAGTTTGATATGACTTCATATCAATAAATAAACTTGGTATACTTCCAATAAAAAGGGCTATTAAAATATCAAAAGTAAGATTTTTATAATCTATTTTCATAAAAAATTTCCTTTCACTTAATTATATTTTAATTATCTTTTTTAAGACCTAAATCTTTGTTTTTGATAATTTTAATATTTCATATATTTTAAAATGTTTTTCATCTATTTCATTTTCTAAAGATGAAATTAAATTATTATACATTAGTTTTATATCATCACTTTCTATATTAAAATATTCATAATAAAAGTATGCAAGTTTTGATAAATCATTATTTTTATATAAATTAGTTATTTCCCTTGAAATAACTTTTTTTAAATTAATTTCTTTTCTAGTTAAAAATTTTTCTTCTTCTTTTTTAGATATTAAATCGTAATCAATCATGATAATAGAATTATCCTTTATCTCTTCTAGTATTTCTTCTTGATCATCAATTAATAAATCTGAAACTAAAATATTTCTTCCATCCTCGTCAAAACAAACGCCAATAACAGTATTTTTATTTGTCAAAAGACACATATAACGATATTTATCATTTTCTAAATTAGAAGAATAATTTTCATAATTAATCATTTCTAAGAAAGATTTTGATACTTTAATAGAGTTAAAAATGATATTGTGAAATATTCCATTATCTATACAAAATATTGGTAATTTTTTTACGTATAACAACTTATCTTTCTTTTCCCATTCGAAAAAATTAATAAATTCCTCATGTAAATTTAATATAATATCAAAAATATATTTCATATCTATCCCTCAAAATTAGTATATACAAAAATATTTATTTAATGTAAATGTTTAATTATTTATTTTTTTATTATATAATTTTATTGGAGGATATAATTTTATGAAATTAATTGATATTTTAAAATATGTATTGTTAGGAGTAATTCAGGGTTTTACAGAACCATTACCTATTTCATCGAGTGGACATTTATTTATTTTTAAAAAAGTATTTAATTTAAATGTGTTAAACGATTTAAACTTTGAAATAATTGTTAATTTTGGTTCATTAATAGCTATTTTAATACTTTATAGAGAAAAATTAATTAAGTTAATTAAAGAATTTTTCTTATATATAAAAACAAGTAAAAAAGAATATAAAGAAAGTTTTAAATATTGTCTATTAATTGTTGTTGCAACTATTCCGGCTGGAATTTGTGGTATTTTGTTTAAAGATGTAATCGAAAAATATTTTTCTTCAATAAAATATGTCGGTGTAGCTCTTTTAGTTACTGCTTTATTTCTTTTTCTTGTAAGAAATATAAATGGATCTAAAAGTGATAAAGATATTACTTTAAAAGATGCCATAATAATTGGTTTATGCCAAGCAGTAGCGTTACTTCCTGGAATAAGTAGAAGTGGATCAACATTAGTTGGCGGATTAAAACAAGATCTAAAAAAAGATACAGCAATTGATTTTTCATTTATGTTATATATTCCAATAAGTATTGCAACAATGATTCTTGGAATATCAGATATTATTAGAACACCAAATATAAAAACTTATTTACTTCCCTACTTTTTAGGAATGATATCAAGTCTTGTCGTTACATATTTTACATTTAGATTATTTAAAGACTTGGTAAGAAAAAACAAAATGATTTATTTTGTAATATATTGCTTAATAGTAGGAACTTTAGTGTTATTATTTTTATAAAAGAAAAATTACATATTTTTCTTTTTTTATTTTTAAAAAAATATTTTTTAAATGCTAATTATTTTTCTTACATAAACTTATATTGATATTTATGAAAGAAAAATTTATTAAATCAACAATTATTTTAGTTATTGGCGGATTTATTACCAAAATACTTAGTTTAGCAATTAGAGTTATTATAACAAGAACAATTGGTCTTGATGGAATTGGACTTTATACGCTTGTTCTTCCAAGTTTTAACTTATTTATTACAATCGCAACAATGTCTTTACCGATTGCTATATCAAAACTTGTTTCTGAAAATAAAAGAAATAATAAAAAACTTATTTTAGGAATAATTCCAGTTTGTCTTATTTTTAATTTAGTTATAATTATAATTATAATTTTACTATCTTCTTTTATATCAGATAAACTACTTCACAATAAACTTTTAAAAGCACCACTTATTTGTACCTCTATTACTCTTCCTTTTATAACCATATCAAGTATTATTAGAGGATATTTTTTTGGAAAAGAAAAAATGTCTATTCACGTCTTATCAAATATAATAGAACAAATAGTAAGAATAATTGTTATTATCTATTTAACTCCCTATTTTTTAAAAAAAGGAATATATCACGCCGTATCTTCTGTTATTTTATTTAATGTAATTAGTGAACTATCATCAATTATAGTGTTTATTTTCTTTATTCCCAAAAAAACTGTTATTTCCAAAGAAGATTTTAAATTTGACAAAAAGAATATAAAAGATTTAGTTTCAGTTAGTGTCCCTACTACTGTTGGAAGATTAATCTCGTCAATTGGTAACTTTTTAGAGCCAATTATTATTACTCATATTTTGCTAAGTCTTAATTATACCAATCAATCTATTACAAGCGAATTCGGAATAATTAATGGTTACGTTATTCCTATGGTTACAATGCCAAGTTTCTTAACTGGCGCTATTTCCAGTGCTCTTTTACCACCCATTTCTAAATATTTTGTA
>CAKONT010000026.1 GCA_934097255.1 uncultured Bacilli bacterium | reverse complement strand
ACTATATTATTATAAATATAATCATAAATAATACCAGATTTTTCTTCTTTATTTATTGTTTCAACGATTACTGGCGCTACTTCATAATAATGTTTTATATCTTCCTTTGAAACAAAATTATCTCTAAACCATCTTAATACTGTTAATTCATAACAATTATCATCAAATTTTTCTTGAAAATATTTCATGCAAGCTGTTGTTAAAAAGCATTTAATATCTGTGTGTTCCGTACTTCCATTTGTTGTATCAATAATATGAGCTGATTTTGAATTGCTATCAACAGCTACATGAATTGATTCATGTGATCCCCTAGGATCTGAAGTATACACATCTATTTTTGTGTCATATTTATTACTATTTGGTGTAGTTGCTTTTATTATTGGTTTATCATCTGCCATTTTTATCACTCCTCTTCATTATTTTGACAAAATTTTACCAATTTGAAATATAGAATAAGATATACCATTCATATGAAACTTTTCATCATAATCAGCTAGGCACAATTCCAATTGTGAAATAATAGATTCTATTTCAGCATATTTATTTATGATTATGTCATATTTTTTTTCATTATAATCATTTTGCCAGCATTTTACATTTTTATAAACATAGTTTAATAATTTAATTATTTCACTTTTAGATATTTCCAAGTACAACTTATCTTCTAAACTATTAGCTTCAGATATATCCTTTTCCAAATTGGTTAACACATAATCCAAATTACTTTGAAAATCTGTATTAAAATTTGTTTTATCTTCCATAGTTCTCCTTTCTTGTCTTACATTATAAATTATTTTCTAAATAAATCAATAATTTTACTCATTATTCCCCATAAAAAGTGTATCTCCTACTTTGACAGTATATGTTTTATATTCTTTAGTTCCAGGAATTAACAATTTTTGACCTATTTGAAGTAAATTTGTCGTCAAATTATTGTAGCTTTTCAAATCATTTACATTTATTCCATATTTTTTAGCTATTGACCAAAGGCTATCACCTAGTTGAACAATATATGTTATTTCTTCAGATTTTGGTTCTTCAATTTCAGTTGTTAAACCGGGAATATAAAGCTGTTCTCCTATTTGTAATACGTTACTTGTTTTATTGTTTGCTTTTTTAAGATCGTCTGCTGTTAATCCATATTTTATCGCAATACTATATAAACTGTCTCCTTTTTTAACTATATATATACTTTTTTCATCTACTTCTTTTTTAGGAATAAGTATTTGTTGATCGATTTGAAGTAAAGTTGTTCCTAAATTGTTTAGAGAAATAATGTCATCAACATTTACATTAAATTTATTGGCAATGCTATATAAACTATCTCCCTTTTTTACTATATAAACTTCGTACTCACTTGGAGTTTCTTTAGTTGGTAAATTTAGAACTTGACCTATTTGTAATATGTTACTTGTAAGATTATTTAAATTTTTTAATTCTTCGACTGAAATATTATAATTATTAGCAATACTATATAAATTATCTCCTTTTTTAACTACATAAGTATTAGAACCTACTGGTGGAATATATGTTACACCGATATAGTCTGCTATTGCTTTTACAACACCTTCTACTAGGTCTAAATTTTTTGTCTTCAAAATTTCAACATCGTCGCCTTTAGAATCAAGAAATCCATATTCGACTAAAACTGATTGTAAATTACCTGTATCTCTTTGAATAAAATAGTAATCTTTTGATGGATCAGATGGCAATCTTCTTTGGTAATATTTACGCATATTTTGACCTGCTGCACCTATATTTTCTAATATGCTTTTGGCAAGTCTATCATTATTTCTTAAAGCATACACTACTTCGGCACCATCTCCACCTCCGGCATTGATGTGATTTGATATTAATATTACATCTGAACTATTACCATAAGCATCTAAAATTCTTCTGATTCTTTCTTTTCTTTCCAAAGTTTCATCGCTATTTCTTGTTAAAGTAACAGGAATTCCCAATTCATTTAATCTTTTATACATATATAAAGAATTTTCCAAATTTAAATTTTTTTCAATAATGCCATTTCCACTCGCACCAGGATCTTCTCCTCCATGCCCTGCATCAATAACAACACCTTTTACAGCTCTTAAATTATCATTCATGTTTATCACCTAAAATATTGTATGTTTTGATTCCTATTTTGTTAAAATAAATTATCTTTAAATCACAAAATAACACAAAATTTTTAAAATTAAAGAAATATACTTTAAATGACAATATAAAATAATCATAAATATATTTTAAAGAAAGGATAAAAATATGTACAAAGTAAATTTTTCTTTAGATAAGTGGAATTTTTCTGTTTTTTTCAATAAAGAAGATGACAAAGATGTTTATGAAGACATTATTTATAACTGTGTAATAGAAAAAAGCCACAAAATTGATGCTAAAGACTTAATAACTATTAATTACATTAACGACTATGACATTTATAATAATATTTTAAAAGAAATAACAAAAGAAAAAAAAGAAGTAATTTCATCATTTAAAGATGAATATTATGACAAATATCAAAATACTTTTGTAAGTAAAGATAGTAATTATTTAATTTATAAAACAAATGATAATACTTTTAATTTGATATGTAAAAACTATTTAAAAAGACCCGAATTAATATATGTAATAAGAGAAATATACGTAAGACTAAAAGAAGATGATAAATCCTTATTTTTACATGGAAATGGTGTTGAATTTGAAAATATGGGATTAATTATTGCTGGAAATAGTGGTAGTGGTAAAACAACATTTATGTTTAAATTATTTGAAGATAATGACAATAAATCGAAATATTTATCGAATGATCGAATATTTTTAGATCAAGAAAACACAATTACTTATTTTCCCATCCCACTTATTTTAGCAAATGGAACAGCTAAAAATAATAAACAACTATACGAATATTTAAATAGTAAAGACAAATTATACGATAGTAATTTTAGCAAAGAAATCTTAAATCATGGAGAAAACACAGTAAAATATCCATTATTTAAAAGGTATATACCAAAAATATATGAAAATTGTTCCGTAAATGAAAAAATAAATTTTAATGTTATGATATTACCAAAAATAGATTACAAATATAACGATGTTGAAATAATAAAAGAAGATAATTATAAAAATTTAATGAAAATTTGTTTTACACCGAACGATACTGAATCACTTAGAAAACCATGGATACTAGAAAGAAAAACGTCTGATGAAGACCTAGCAAATATTAGTGAACAAAAATTAAGTGAAATAACAAATGAAAACCTTGTTTATAATGTATTTTATAATCCCAATTTAGAACCATCATATATTAGAAAAAGAGTAAAAAAAGAAATTATTAATAATCTTTAAGGAGGCGAAATGAAAGAAAAAATAAAAATCTTTTTTGATAAATACTACGATAGTTCGGTAGCACTTAAAAAAAGTTTTAAAATTACTGAGAAAAAATCTTGGAATGCTATGACTTTTATATCAGAAATTAATGTTCAACTAGGACATCTTAGTTACTTAATTTCAAAAAATAAAGAATATGGTGAAAAAGAAAGACAAATAAACAATATTTCCGATGAGATATCTGATATATTATTACAGTTAGTAAACATTTGTCAAATACTTCATTTAGATATTAAAAGCTATAACTATCAATATGAATATAAAAATTTTGATAATTTAGATGATGCAATTCTTGCTTTTAATATTGTATTTGGACAAGTATCTGAAGTTATTATGGAAAAGAAAAAATATAGACATTATAAAATTAGATATGGTTATAATACGCAAGATGAATTTCTTTTAGATAATATTTCAAAGCTATTTGAGATAATTTTTAGCATAATTTTAAAATTAGATATTGATATTTTGTGTGAATATGGTAAAATGGAAAACAATGCGATGGCATTTCTAGAAAGAGCAAGGCAAGAAAAAGAAAAAGAAAAAAAATATTTTGAAATTGTCGATGTTCACGCAACATGGCTGGTTCTAAATCCTATTCAAGGGTGTCCCAAGAAATGTAAATATTGCTTTTTAAATGAAAGAAATTTAAATAGAACACACCCTACAATTTTAATGTCACCGGAAGAAGCAGTAAAAACTCTTTTAAAAAGCAAATTTTATACTGATGATGTTCCAGTTTGTTTAATATCACAATCTGATGCTTTTTCTACAAGAGAAAATATAGAGTACCTAATGCAGCTAATTAATATATTAATGCAAAAAAAGGTAAAAAATCCCATTGTTTTTATTACAAAATGTCGTATTCCAGAATATTTTATCTCATTTATCGATTCTTATGAGAAAGAAAATCATAAGTTTATTTTCTTTTTAAGTTATTCAGGATTAGATGATAAAATTGAAATGGGTGTAAACAAAAGAATAATTGAAGAAAATTTTAAAGTTCTAAAAAGATATAACAAGAAAATTATTCATTACTGGAGACCATTTATAAAAGAAAATTCAACGAAAGAAATAATAGATAATGTATATAATTATGTGAAAAAATATTGTATTGCATCAGTTGCAATAGGGCTTAAAACAACTGAAGATATTATAAATAATATAAATTGGGACGAACTAAAAATAAATAACGAAAAAGCATTAAAATCAGATAATGATTGGAATAAGAAAGCCTTTGATTATGTTTGGAATGATTTAAAAAATAGAGATGATTATCCAATATTTCAAACAACAAGTTGTGCCTTATCGTATGCTTTAAATGAAGCAGATAGAAAGTTTTTTTATAAGACAGATATTTGTATAAATTATAACAAATGTCCACAAAATCAAAGAAATAGATGCAAAATGAAATATGAAAAATATGTTATTCCTGAAAAAAAAGATATAATTAAGTATTTAAAAAAGTTAAATAAAGAAATTGGAGTTGATAAAATTGAAATAAAAAATAATATAATATACTTACATAATATCAGATTAAGCTTTAATGAATTATCATATTTAACTGACCGTTTGAAAACAAAAATAATTGTTAAAAAAAATAAAGATGATTATTATTGGAATACATCCATTAATAATTCAGAAATCTTAAAAATATAGGGGTGAGTTATGAAATGTGTAATTTTTGCCGGTGGACTTGGTAATAGAATAAAAACATCAAATGATGAAACACCAAAACCTCTTCTAACCATTGGAGAAAATCCAATTATATGGCATATTATTAAAATTTATCAAAGCTATGGGATAAAAGATTTTATTATTTGTCTTGGCTATAAACAGGAAATGTTTAAAAAATATTTTATAAATCAAGCAAGTTATGAAAATGATATATGTATATCATATAAAAATGGAGAAATAAAAACATTAAATAATGATTTTAGTGATTTAAACATTTCTTTAATCAACACAGGGAAAAATACTTTAACAGGAGGAAGACTAAAAAGAGTTGAAAAATACTTAGAAAATGAAGAAAATTTTCTTTTAACTTATGGTGATGCTGTGTCAGATGTTAACATAAGTAAATTAATTGAATATCATAATGAAAAAAAGAAACTTGTTACAATAACAGCTGTTAAAAGAAAAGAAAATTTTGGAGTGTTAAAGTTAGATGAAGAAAATAATATATGTGATTTTAGTGAAAAAAAAGCAACAACTGAATACATAAATGCAGGATTTATGGTAGTTAATAAAAAAGTTTTAGATTATCTAGAAAAAAATTCTGCTTCTTTTGAAAAAGAAGTCTTAGAAAAACTTGTAAAAGAAAATCAATTATCTGCATATACTCATAATGGTTTTTGGCAATGTATGGATAATCAACATCAAAGAGAAATGTTAAAAAAAATGATTGAAGATAATGAAGCACCATGGATTTCATGGGAATAAAAGGAGGATAAGAAATTGAAAAAAATTGAGATAGGTAAAAAATTTAAAGATAATAATTATAAGTTTAGAGAAACCTGTTTTGGTATTGTATTTGATGGCAAAGATTTTTTCTTAACAAGTAAAAATGGGGAAATATCACTAATAGGTGGGGGAATTGAAAAAGATGAAAGTCATTTGGATTGCTTAAAAAGAGAATTTATTGAAGAATCCGGACTAACAATTAAAGACATAAAAGAATTTATAACAATTGATTGTTTTTGGGTAACAAGAGAAAATAAGGATATGGAATCCCTTGCTAACTTTTATATTGTAAATGTTGATAAAAAAATTAATGAACCAACAGAAAAAGAATCAAAACTTGTTAAAACTTGTATGAGTGAAATTACTGAAAAAATAGTTTTACCATATCAAAAAAAAGCTATTGAATTATTTTTAGAAAGTTTAGCATAAATTAAATAGTAAAAAAGTTTGTAATAAGATTTAAATGGAAAAATTAAATAAATTTTTTGAATACATAAAATCACATCATGATGATAATTCTAAGATTTTAGTTGTTACGCATAATGGAATTATGAGAATTATAAAAAAATTCTATTTGAATGAAGTTAATAATATAGATAGTCAAAATTTAGGCCAATTTAAAATGATATTAAAAAAATAGTATAAAGGATTGTATTATGAGAGAAAGTATAAAAATGAAAACTAATGATTATAATTTTAAATTTAGAGTTTCTGGCTTGATCATAAAAAATAATAAATTACTTTTAGTAGATATGGATGATAGCGGTTTTTTATGTTTGCCTGGTGGATATGTTGAATTAGGTGAAACAACAGAAGAAGCTGTGAAGCGAGAACTTAATGAAGAGATAAGACAAGATGTTAGAATCGAAAAATATTTAGGTGTTGTTGAAAATTACTTTATTAATAAATATAACCAAAAAATGCATGAAATATCCTTTTATTATTTGATGAATTTTGTTAATAATGATATAGATGATAATGAGTTTACTTTAATTGAAAATGATAAAGGATACAAAATAAAACTTGATTTCAAATGGGTAGATATTAATGATTTAGATGATTTTGATGTTAGACCAGCATTCTTAAAAAGAATATTTAATAATAAATTAGAATTTAATCATTTGATTTTTAATGAGTTAAAAAAGTAAGGATTTATTTAAATATTAAAAATTATTGATATAAATAAAATTAAAAGAGGCTGTAATGAAATAAAATAATTTCATTACAACCCCTTTTTTAAGTTGTTATTTTAATATATTTGCCTACATACTCCTTTATTTGGAACATAGAAACAATGATTTTTATATCTTCCGGAATTTCTTTGGTTATACCATAAATTGACACAATTGGTTTCTCCTTTTGGAGCGTAAAACCAAAGGGCATTCGTAGCTGGATGATAATACTCGCCTCTTAATATTCTTTCTGCAAGTTCTTTTTCTTTTGCAGTTGGAGTGCCAACAAATAGGGATGAATTTACTCCTGAAAATCCACCGGGAGATTGATAGATAGCATCTGAAATAGTTCTTAATCCTGTAAAATCTAAACAATTTCCAATTACTCTATTGATAACTACATTACCAACCATCAACATACCAAGGCTTCCTTCTCCAAGTGCTTCAGCACGCATTAGTCTTGCAAGCAATTCCTTTTCTTTTTCATTATATTGAACAATACTCATATACTTCACCAATTAATTATATGCAAATAGCAAACAAAAAAATGTTGTTTATGGCAAAAATATGTGCTATAATTAACTTGTTTGAAATAAACTCATTATAGGGAATTAGTTCAGTTGGTAGAACGCAGGTCTCCAAAACCTGATGTCGTGAGTTCAAGTCTTACATTCCCTGCCATATAAAAATAAACTCCAAAAATTTGGAGAAAATATATATAATAACACGGAAAACTTAGATTATCCGTGTTTTAGTTTGTCTAAAAATGGAGTAAAAAAATGATTAAAAATTATGTTGATTTAAAAAAATTAAAAGTTAAAGCTTTAATAAAGTTTGACTTTTATATATCTAAAACAACAAAAAAGAAGAATTTATCAATTTTTTAAAACAAGAAAATTTATGGTATAATGTTTAAGAAATTAACTATTTATCAAGCAACTATGTAATTATTAATATTTATTTGAGGTGATAAGAATGCGTAACAATAAATTAATTAAGAAAGTTTTTTCTTATGATTATAAATGGATAATTTGTTTTATATGCTTAATATTTTTTCTTGCTTTAGCAGAAGATGTATTTAATCATGAAATAATGAATGGTGATATTGTTGGTTATAATTTTGTGTCAACATATTTAATTCATAGTTCATTAACACCAATTATTAAAGTGATAACTTTTTTTGGTGGTGTTACTTTTTTATTACCATTTTCTTTAATTTTATTTATCATAATTAAAAATAAAAAAACGGGATTATTAATCGGAGCAAATTTGATTATTATTGCTATATTAAATCAATTATTAAAATTTATTTTGCAAAGGCCAAGACCAACAGAATTTAGAATTATTAATGAGAGTGGATATAGTTTTCCATCGGGACATTCAATGGTTAGCATGGCATTTTATGGATTTTTAATTTATTTAATATATAAAAATGTTAAAAATAAATGTTTAAAAGTATCACTAATCAGTATTTTATCTTTTTTAATAGTAATGATTGGAATTAGTAGAATTTACTTAGGAGTTCACTATACAAGTGATGTTTTAGCAGGTTTTTTAATATCTATATCTTATTTAGTGTTATACATTAATCTGACTAAAAAAATATTATTTTCTAATGAAAAATAAAAAGTATTTACGTAAATTATTATTTGTTTTACGAGATTAGTTTGAAATATAACTAATCTTTTTTAATAATTATTGACAATTAATAAGTGATTGGAATATAATGCAATAGTTGAATGAATATTCAATTAAAGGAGAATAATATGTCTAGAAACGAATTTCTATGTGATTGTAATGTGATTCATCAAGAGTCTGTTGATAAAGCAAGAAAAAAAATGAAGAACGAGCAGGTATTTAAAGAATTAGCAACTTTCTATAAATTGATAGGTGATGAAACAAGATGTAAAATATTATTTGCAATAAATGAACATGAAATGTGTGTTTGTGATATTGCAAATTCCTTGAATATGACAAAGTCATCTATATCTCATCAACTCTCTAAACTGCGAGAAAATTTTATTGTAAAGTGTGAAAAAAGGGGTAAAGAGGTTTATTATACGTTAGATGATGACCATGTTCATAAAGTATTTGAAATAGGTCTAGAACATATTAATCATAGAATCGAGGAAAACTTATGAAAACTGAAAAAAAAATATTAGTTGCTTTTTTATTAAATATTTTCTTTTCCATTTTTGAATTTATTTCTGGAATAATAACAAATAGTGTCGCTATAATGTCTGATTCTATTCATGATATGGGGGATGCTATGAGCATTGGAATTTCTTATTTTTTAGAAAAGAAAAGTAAACAAAAGGCAGATGATGTTTATACATATGGATATATCAGATATTCTATTCTTGGTAGTGTAATAACAACTGTTATCTTATTACTAGGATCCGGTGTTGTTATTTATAATTCAATTTTAAGAATGATTCATCCGGTAAAAATAAATTACAATGGAATGATTATTTTTGCCATAGTAGGTGTTTTAGTTAATTTTTTAGCTGCTTATTACACAAAAGAGGGCGATTCTTTAAATCAAAAATCAGTTAATCTTCATATGCTTGAAGATGTATTAGGATGGGTTGTTGTTTTAATTGGCGCAATACTTATGAAATTTACGGATATTTCGGTGATTGATGCTATTTTATCAATTGCAGTTTCTTTATTTATTTTAGTTAATGCTTTAAAAAATTTAAAAGATGTTGTTGATATTTTTTTAGAGAAAATTCCAAATGATGTCGATATAAAAACACTAAAAAATCATTTATTAGAAATAGATGGAGTTTTTGATATACATCATATTCATATTAGTAGCATTGATGGTTATAACGTTATTGCAACAATGCACGTTGTAATAGATAAAAATAAAGAACCAAAATTAATAAAACAAATGATAAAGGAAGAATTAAAAGAACATAATATTTGCCATGTGACAGTTGAAATAGAAGAAAAAGATGAAAATTGTAAAGAAAAAAAATGTGTCATTGAAAAAGAAAAGAATGTAAGTACTCATAATCACACCCATCATCATTAAAAAATTACGTTAAATAGCGTAATTTTTTTGTGTAAAAGTATATTTAATGTTATAATTTTAGTGAAAGGTATGACAAAAAAATGAAGATATTAAAAGAACTAAAAAAAGAAGTATTTAGAGGATATGACATAAGAGGAGTTTATCCAATTGATATTGATGAAGATTTTTCTTATACAATAGGATTAAGTTTTGGAAGTTATTTACAAGATTTTAAGAAAACAACTTGTATTGTTGGACATGATAATAGATTGTCCAGTGATTCGTTATATGGATCATTAGTTAAGGGATTGGTAGATAGTGGCATTGATGTTATTATGCTTGGCTTATGCACAACTCCAATGTATTATTATGCTCAAATAAAATTAAATTGTTTTAGTGGAATTATGGTTACAGCATCACACAACCCTGCATCTGATAATGGATTTAAAATGTCTATTGATGAATCGGGGAATATAAAGGGAAGTGAAATAGAAGATTTTTATAATTATACTACTTCTTCTAATTTCAAAAAAGGATGTGGAAAAACAAGTGAATACGATATTACAAAT
>CAKONT010000025.1 GCA_934097255.1 uncultured Bacilli bacterium | reverse complement strand
TCTTGTTATATATATAATACCACATTTTTTCCGTTTTCGGTAGATTTTTTTATTTTTTTCTCTCACTTTACAAAAAAACAAGCCATTTTTGACTTGTTTATAAGTATTTAATTTATTTTATCTTTTAAGTCTGTGCTAAGTTTAAAGTTTACTGATTTTGAATCATTAATTTTTATTTTTTCACCAGTTAATACAATTACCTTTATATCTTTTCTTATTTTTTTACTACTTTTAAAACTTCTTCCCCACTACCATTATTTGAGTAAGTATTATTTGTAATAATTACATTATATTTATTTGGATTTTCCATAAACTCTTGAATTAATGCTTCACAACTGTGAACAATAGTTGTTTTGCATCCAATACTTTCTAAGACGGAATTTGAAATAATTGCCATTTGCTCATAATAATCACCGAGTAGCACTGACACTTTTTTACTCGGTTTATACTTATGCAAGTTATCAATTTTTTCTTTACTTTTTTCATGTACTATTTTATTATAAAAATACGAACTGATTTTATTCTCATTATATTTATTATTACTTGAAACAATTTCGTTTTGATTCATAGTTATCCCCACATTTTGTACCAAAAGTTGGATCTTTAAATAGTTGTTTAAAAGCTAAAAGCATAAGATCTGATACAAGAAATATTATACTTTTTTACCAAAAATGTCAATCGATTTCAATAAATTTACTAAAATTTGTCAAGACATTTGAACTATTTTTTTGCATACAAAAACAACTTTTTCACATTTATCAAACACATGTTTCTATTCTTTAAGTCCGTTTCTTTTTCCAGGGAAAACAACCTTTTTAGAAAATATATTTTATTCTAAAATATTCCCAATTTTTTCTACCCTTTTTCATTCCCTACGAAAAATTGGTATTTTCTAAAAAGTTATCAAGTATCACAACTTTCGGGATTTTTATCTTACACCCAAAATATTCTTCACACTTCTCAATTGGAGTATAATCACACTTCCACCTTTTTCTATTATTGTATTCTTCTAAAAATTTATCTACATAGTAACATAATGAATCATTATCTACAATATCATCCCAACCTAAACACTCCCTCTCAATCGTCCAGTGAAATGACTCGACATCACTCTGAGCTGTACAATGTCCAGGTATTATCGTTTTATGTTCCTTAAAGTTCTCATTCACAAATAAAGTAACAATACTTTTTTTATTCTCACCACAATATGGACCATGACGTTTACGATTAGTATTCTCTGAACCATTGTCCGTCTGCACGGTAATAGTTTTTAGATCTAAAGCAGGAATACTTTTAAAAAATAAGTACAGAATATTTTTTAAAAATATAGCATTGTTAGTTACACTTTTCTCACTGCCATATGCGACAATAACAAAACCTGTGGATACATCTCGAAAAGTGAACTCATACTTCGCGAGATTATTATCTCTAAAGTATGGCTTTAAATTCGGAATATCTGTAAGATATTTAACATCAATCTGCACACGTTCAAATGGTTTAAGTTTCCTTTTCCAGGAAACATCGCCACCATTTGTTTTTCCTTTCTTCCTATTTTTCTTTTTACCTAATTCTTCATTAACATATCTATTACAAGTAACGTAAGACACTTCATCACTCAACTGAAGTGTCTTATATATTTTAGTGGATGTAATACAACACTTTTTATTCTTTTTCTCTTTAGTTAAATCTTTTATCTTTTTTATCACATCATCAGAAGCTTTTTTAGGACTACTATGTGGTCTTTTAGACATATCATATAATCCAGCTCTACCTGATTTCAAATATCTTCTACGCCATCTTTTTATCGTATTCCTAGATGTACGATAAAACTTGGCTGTTTTATTTATTCCCAAATCATAACTAAGCTTCACAATTTCTTCTCTTTTATCAACAATATAATCAATATTTTTAGAGTTGTGATATATTTCTACATAACTAACTATCTGCATAAACTCCTCCTGGTGCTTTATTATAATTTATTAGCTATTAAAATGGAAGAACAAAATTATATCACAAAAACCCACTATGTAAGAAAAGCAAGATGCTTTCAAAAACAAGAGAAAAATTAAAATTTTTCTCTTGACATAGTGGGTTTTTATGATGAGTTAAAATCGCTCCCCTTTTAATAATTAAAATTGTTGCAAATTGCAAAATCTGAACAACATCCATATAAACAGATTTCAATTTTGAATATTTCGAGATAAAATTTAAATCTTTAAACAAACATTTTAAAAATTTTTTTATTTTCTTGAGATTATACAAATGACTAACAAACCTTTACAAAAATTAATATTGACACCAGGAACCCAAAGACATGATTAAGAAGATACACGCGAAAAAATACCAGAGCATACAAAGAAGTGTTAATCTAAAATTTCTTGAAGAAATTTTAGTATTTTCGGTGTATTGACATTATGTGCTATTAAAAAATCTGTTCAATAGAACAGAAAGGTTGGTGAAAGTCCATGAATAAGTTTACTATCATAGGTAACATAGTTTTTCTATCAGATGATCTTTGTACTGATTTATATGGTCGTAAAGACCATATTATAGAGGTACGTACAAAGGTTAAAGAGAACGAAAAACTAAAAACTAATTTTTACATAATACACTTAGACATTAAGAACTTCCTATTGATTAAGAAACATCTAAAGAACGGTGATACTATTGCAATTAGCGGTAGAATCGAGAGCGTTATACCCTTTAGTAATATATTAATCGCCGAAAAAATTAGTTTTCTAACAAGTAGAACAGATTAAATCTGTTCTATTGATTTCAATATTATAACACATATGTCAATACCAAGGCAAGACCGAAAATGATTATATCGGGGAATGCTCTTAACTGTATCTTCTCGCTGAAGAAACAATATCATGTCTTTGCCTAGTGTAAATATTAATTTTTGATAAAACATTTGCCTGTCAATTGATTAATAATGGGAAAATAAAAAAATAAATTTTATAAAAACATTTGTCTAGGATTTAAATTAAAAAAAGATGGAATCTCTTCCATCAAAATTGACAATTTTAATTACTTCCATTTTTAACTACTAAAAACTCTTTTACTGAATCTACATATGATTCTATTTCATCTAAAGTAAAGACATTTAATCCTTTACTAACTCTATATTCATTTATATACTGAAGTTCTTTACTTGTAAGTTTTTCAGCACCAGTCATAAACAAATTATATAAATATCTACTTGATAACTCATCTTTTGTTATATCAGGTAAATCAGCAATAAAAACACAGAAATTACTAAATGAAACTGATTTATCAATCCATTGTTTTTTCTTAGTTATTGAATACTCAATCGGGCGATTCTGGAAAGGAATCTTCTTACAATTATCTAAGAAATCAGACCACCATTTTTGATATGACCATCTAGATCTAGTTTTATCAGTCGCACTTCTAACACGAAATGAAATATAATTATTAATGATACTTTTTACATAATCATTAAACGACTCACAATCTATATGAAGATCTACTGTAGCAATACAATTTACTTTATCACTAAAATAAAGATAGTGATTAACTATAGCTAATGCTTTATCATTACGAAATCTAGTTTCAAAACGATTCCAATGAGTAATTGATTCATCAACTAATATAGAGTTACATCTACGTTCTTTCAATTTATCATAAAATGTAAATTGTATATCTGAAGCACGAGATCCAAACTGAATTGTATGACCAATATTATCAAGAGATATTAAATCTTCTTTTTTAATTTGAATACTACTTCTAAATCTAGTAACAACTTCTACATTTCTAATACAATCAGCGACACGATCTAAAGTCCAATATTCGCCAGTATAATCATCAAAGCTTACGTCTATTCTAGTATAATGAGGTCTAAAATCTTTTAACTTATAAAATAACTCATCATATGATAAACCTAAATCTTCGAACTCACGACATGCTGTACCAGAAAGAAGAATATGTACTCCAAACTCAGGATGTTCATCATTGCCAAGAATTTTAATATTCTTATAACTATAACAAAATGTATAAGGACGAATAGGAGTTTCAACATTAAATAAAACTCTAGTTCTATCTATTCTAAACAAATACCAAAAAATATCATAATAATCATTAAATCTAACATTATCTGAAGATCCTTGAAATATATCTTCTATTTTTCTTTGAAAAAACTCATCTACATTTTCAATATCTTTTGACTTAAAAGGGAATATTGTAACCTGGATCCAGTCAAAAAGTAAAAATTGCCTTAAAATAGGACCACTTGCATTTACTACCCCCCTATTAGTGAGGGGGGCTACATGCAGAGAATTTAACTCTGTTTTCATTTTTTTAACCTCCAATAGCAACGATTGTTCGCACGTGGTACGTGCGTACAATCTAACTTATTTATCTTTAACCATATCAAAATTATTTTTAATATCATCAAGCGTTAAATTTAAAGTAGAATAAGGAATACTCTCGAAATAATTTTCTTCTTCAACTAATGCTTTCATATACTTAGTATCATAACTTTTAAATATTTTTTTATATTTAAATATTCTTATCTTATTTTCAAAATCATACATACATTCTTCTTTTTTTACTTTCGTACTTTTACCATAATCTTCAAAATTATAATAAATACTATATTTAAATAAACATATACCTATAAAAGGGATCTTTATAAATTTCTTTATCTTATAAAATTCATCACAAAGTACTCTAACTTGTTTAACTAATCTAGACGGGTGCTGACATATTACATAAATATCTTTTATTCCAAAGTGTCTATGAAACTGAAAAGTCTTTTGAATCTTTCTAGGAAAATTTTTATATTCTAAGGAATCACATACTGCATGGAACTCATCAAAAATATATACACTATCAGGAATATGTCTTTTATAAGTATTAAAATCCATTATAGATACTTTTCTTGAGTATACATTACGATCAACATAATTAACTTTTCTCTGTAAATTACCATTTTCATCATAAACTCTTACAACATGTTTTTTATATTTCTTTCTCTTACTAAAATAATTAGATAACTGAATAGGGTAATTACTAAAAACATTATTAATTCTTCTATTTTTCTTAAATAAATTCTCTCTTTTAAATTTCTTTTTAGCTAAATAAGTAGCAAATAATGTCTTGCCAGATCCAGGAACTCCACCAATAAAAACGACACTCATGAAACAACATCATCCTTATCAATAAACTCTATATTAAATTCTTTTAATTCGTCTTTAAAAATCTTCTTACATCTTTTTTTATCATACTTTATTAAAATACGATTTATATCTGAATAATATAAAGCATAAAATAAATCAGTATTTGACTTAATCTCAAACTTTATTATCAAATAATGAAATATAAGCATAAGAACTGAAACAACAATAAAACCAAATATACTCATTTCTTACCTCCTTTCTTTAACTTTTTAACTTCTTTTTCTAAATTCTCAACTTTATTTATTAAACATATAACTTCATAAATTTTATAACCAATATAAAATAAAAATATTCCAATAAATAAAAGAGTATAAAAACAACCTAAAGTATAAACCACATAATTTAACCAACCAGGAAAACCAAAATCTTTAACATAATCAACAAAATTCAACATATACATATATCATCACTCTCCTTAAAACTTAAATATCATACTTATACCTTTATAAACTAATTTTATAAATATATATATTGATAAACCTATAATTCCTAAAAACAAAATATTAAATCCCAATACAATCACCACTTTCTGAAAATCTGTAAAACTTTCTAAATCATAATTACTTAAAATATTAAATTCTTTTATATCTTCAAAATCATAAAATAAATAAAAATCTCTATCATCTAACTTTATCTCTTTAACCTGATATTTATCTACTTCTAACCATTCATAAGTATTTTCTAAAGGTGTTGTACTAATATGAGCAAAAATATAATCAATAAACTCATACAACTCAGGATGACCTGAAAACATATCATCAGAATATTTTCGAGTAAAAACTATATCGTAATCATAAACTGAATTTAATTTATTTAAAGTAACAACATTATTTACATTTATGTAAACATACGAATAAGAACCAACTTGTTTATAACTTAAAATAAATCGACCATTAGTATAATCAATAAAAAATCCAAATGGATTACCCACATCACTAAATATGTTTCCTTTACAATAATAATAATCACTACAATTAGATAAGTTTTTCCAAACATCTTGTTCCATCAAATTATCAGGTATAGCATTATAAAATGTTTTACCATTCATATTATCGCCAATTTGTAGAGGTGTAACTTCTCCAATAACTTCCTTAACAACATAATACTTATCATCTTTAATATAAACTTTATTCATAATATCTTTAGTTGGTTCAGGTAAAGTATCAACTTGTACTTGTTCCCAATCATAGTATGTATCAGCTGATAAAAATCCAGGCACAAAAAGTAATAATCCTAATATTATAATTGCATATATATAAGCAATCTTTTTCATAATTTTGTTGCTTCACCTGTCTTTCTATTAACTTTATACCTAACATGGGTATAAACTCCATCTCCATGAGATGTACTCTTTGTCATATGATAATAATTTGCTTTTTCTTTCTTGTTTTCTGCATTTCTAAATGTTGTAATTCCATAACTAATACCATCTCCAAAATGAGGAACTACAAAACCAAATAAACTAAATATTGCTATTAGTAATAAACCTCCAAAAATGAAATGAGTTAAACTTAAATCTCCATATATTTTCCACTCCATAGAGCGAGTGATAAAATCACTAATTAAATTAAATATAAATTGTAATACTTCTTTCATTATCTCAACTTCCTTATTTCATTACGGACAAATATAAAGAAAGAATAAACAACAAGAAAGAACAAGAAAGCCAATAAAACTGCAAAAATATCATAAAGAAATGACATACTAGGAGATAATTCTCCTATAATCTTAACAGACAAATCTCTAAAACTTTCTATAGCTAAAAAATACATAAAATACACTTCCTTTCGTAAAGTTTAATGTAAAATTATCATTAAACTAATCTTTTATTTATATTATTTTGATAAAATCTTCTTAGAAAGAAGGATTAAATATGAAATTTATAATAATTTTAATAATTATATTAATAACATTAGGAACTATAAACGCACTATTAAAAAACAAAATTAATAAAGAAGAAACAAGTGAAATGAATACAAAAGAATATTACTTATACAATATAAATAAAAATATAAACATTATTAAAAATATTTTATTAATACCAACTATAATAACAATTATTGTAACAATATTAGGAATATTAATAGCAACAAATATAATTAACATTAAAACAAATCAAAAATTTAGATTAATACAAATATCAGGTAGTTAAGAATGTATAGCTTTATAAATAATAACAACAAATGAAATGGTAACAACAGATATTAAAATAGCACCAAGATTAGAAGGTAAACTAGAAAAAATATCAACACAATAATCAAAAAATTCAATAATAAAACTAAATAAATAGTATAAACCTTGAAAAACTTTTTTTATTATATCAGTAATGAAAAAAGTTACTTCAGTAATACCAGACAATATATACATACTCACACCTCCTAAGAAATAAATCTTATAAAAATATAAATCATTGAAATAATAAACAAAACAATTAAAAATGATTGAACAACAATAGGTAAAGAATAAAAGAAACTAGAAACCAAAGATAATAATTCAATAGATGAATTAACAAAAACTTTAATATTACTAAATGCATTTGAAAATAAAGAGCTTAATAAAGAAGTGTTATTTGTATAATCAATATCAATAGAATTTAAAAAAATTTCTAATTCACTATTTGGCAATCGAATAGATGGATAATTGCCATTATCATCAGGATCACAATTATAACAAGATAATTTAGCTTCATCATCATTACTCATACTATACCATTCAAAATCTTTCAATTTATACCAAACAGAGGGATAACTAGAATAATAAAAATTATAAGCTTCAGCTAAAATATTAGATTCATAATATAACAAAACACTAGGATTTTCTAAATTAGAAAAATCTAAAGTAAAAGAACATAACTCTTTTCCGGTTTTATCACAATTTACGGCAAAGGTACTCTTTTTTAAAGATAATTCATCATTTTCAAGATAAGTTATAATCAAACCACCTTGATAATAAATAACAGAAGAATTTTTATTAACATCACCCACATATTTTAAAATATTTTTTCTTAAATAATAACTAAAAGTAAAAGTACCATAGCCACCATTAAAAGGTGGTTTTAATTTATCTTTATAATTAATAACATTACTAAATGATTGAATACCAGTAGTACCTCCACTAAAAGCATAAAATTTAAAATAATCCAATTTATAATCAGAAAAATAATTATCACGCAAAATAACAAATTCATCATTATTTTTTATACGATTAATAATATAATTAGGATTAATAGAATTATCACCATAAGAAACATTATAATTAATACTAAAATTACTATCAAAGAAAAAATTATAAAAAGTAGGATTAACATAATAACCATCAGATGATGATAAAATTACAGAAGGTCGATATAATGAAGTTCCAGTAAAACCAATTGAACTTAAAATATCATCATATGAAACGGATTTAAAAGTTACATATGAAACACCATTATAACTTAACTTAAATTTATAAACAAATGTTGAATCATTTGATGGATTTTTTAAAGAAAAAGTTTTTATACTTTCAAAATCATTATAAACAATAGGACTATCATAAAAAATTAAATATAAAGAAGTATAACCATCTATAGCACTATAGAGATAACTAATTGTATAATAATCCTTAACAACAGCTTCATTAGGTAAAGATGTCAATAAAATACTATACAACTTCAAAGAATTATCAAATAAATACTTTAAACTAGAATAATTATAAAAATCAGAATCAGATTTTACAGAAACATTATAATAATCATAATAAACATTAAAACGAGCAGAACTATTACGAGATAAACAATAATCAGTGTATATTTGATAACCCAAAAAATTAGTAATATGATGATCATCACATCCACGATTACCAAATATAACAGGAGAAGAATTATTTATAAATAATTGAGTATTAGCACTTACTCCAAAAGAAAAAATGAAAAAACTACAAATTGCAAATAAACAATAGTAAATTTTTTTCATTTTTTATCATCTCCCTTTATAAGTTCCTAAATGGATCAGTTTCTTCTTTTACTGATTCAATTTTTTTATCAAATACTTCATAAACCTGTGACTCTTGTTTCTTAAACAAGAATATTAAAAATCCACCTAGACTTAAATTTAATGCAAAACTTAAGCCTAATAAAAAATATACAAAACTACTCATTTCTCATCTTCCTTATCTCTACATAATAACCAAAACAATCTTCATCAGTTTTTACAACTAACACTATCTTTATATCATCACTTTCAAAATTCTTTTTCATAAAATAAAATAACCCTAAATCATAATCTGATACTTTACATATATCTATTACTTCATATTTCATTCATCATTAAACATATATATATTAACATTTTTATTCATTCTAAACTCCTTAAACTATTTAAACTTTTTAATTATTACTCTTGTACTTGTTTTTAAAACTTTTTCTTTATATTCTTTACTTCAATTGATTTCATTTTTTCTAAAATAAATCTATATGCATTAACAACTGATTCATCAGAATAATTCAAACACTCATAACTGCTAATTAAAGTTCGAAGATCATCTTTTAATCTTTCCCAATTTTCCAATTGAACCAAATACTTAATTTGTAAATCATAAATTTCTTTTTCCATAAAATAACACTCTCCTTAAACTATTTAAACTTTTTAATTATTACTTTCGTACTTGTTTTTAAAACTTTTTCTTTTAACTTATCTTTTATCAAATCATAATAAACTATTAATTGAACTAAATTAAATAAAAATATAAATATTATCATTAAATAAATTATTATCATAATTTAAAAAACTATGTAATTACATGCTCCCCTTTCTCAACTATCTTACAAGTGAGAAAATCATTTTGAAGAATCTTACAACAACATATGCTAATGTAATACCAATTGGAATTAATAGTAATGGTTGACTCATTACTAAGTTAACTAATGTACCAATTTGGTCCATTAACCAAGTAAATACTTCTTTTAAAGTAGTAAGTACTGATGTCACTGTTGGTTGTGAAGCTACTTCATCAGCAAGATATAACATAGTTCTCCTTTCATTTAAATGATTCCGAGGAACCAAAATTAATTTATTATAAGGGCTCTAGTAATAAAGAAGGTTAAAGTTTAAGTTCATAACAGAAGAACAAAAGGTCCAAATAGACTAAAGCCCTAATAACCATTTTTATAGTATAGTAATCTTTTTAATTTTTGGTTTACCTGTTAAAGAATTTTCTGTATCAACTTTTACTTTAACTGGAAACGTAATATCTTTTTTACTATCTATTTGCTTTTGTAGATCTGCTTTTATTTCTTGATTAATCCAAAGTATATCAGCTGAATAACCATAATTTGGAAGTTCTAATTCTTTTGATCCTAAAAAGCATACTTTAGCACCATCGATTACTTCGCCCGTATCATCATTTTTAAAATAAACAGGTTTGAAAAAACATAAATTATAATCCATAACAAATCTCCTCTCCGACCATATAACACAAAAAAATAGATATTTACCTCATGGTCTATATCTATTTTAAAACTTCATTTCAATAAATTTACTATCGATTTCAGTAAATTTTATATCAATACTTTAAATATTTTTCTCGTTTTCAGAAAAAATTATTGAAATCAAGAGATTTTTTTATTATTTTTTTGATATAATTACATATAGACAAAGGAGGCCATAATATGTCTTTTACGCAGGCAATAATCAATAGAATA
>CAKONT010000024.1 GCA_934097255.1 uncultured Bacilli bacterium | reverse complement strand
TAATGATAAATCTACTCCCGATTCTTTAGGTGTTAAAGTAAGTGAAAAAGTAACAGTAACAAAGCATATATATGATTTATTTGGTAGTATTGAAAAAGGATATCGCGTCTTAAGTTCGTTTTCTCCTGGAGTTATGGGTACAACAGGAATTGAAACAAGTGATATTTTAAAATCATTAATTATAAACGTTAAACCTTCTTTTGTGATAGTAATAGATGCTTTGTCAAGTGATTCGATAGATAGAGTTTGCAAAACAATACAAATAACAAATGCAGGAATAAGTCCTGGAAGTGGAATAGGTAATACAAGAAAAGAAATATCTAAAGATATATTAAAAATCCCTGTTATAGCAATAGGAGTTCCAATGGTTGTTGATGCGACAACGATTGTAAGTGATACGATAGATTATATGATGAAACATTTTAGTTATAATATAAAGTATCACGATGATTTAAAAAATAAATTAATTCCTTTTAATATGCAAAATTATTTAAAAGATAAAGATTTAGTATTAAAAGAGAATGAAAAACAATATTTTTTTGGTAAAATTGGTACATTAACAGCAAGAGAAAAAAGAAATTTAATATTTGAATGCCTAACACCCATTGGTTGTAATCTTATGGTTACTCCAAAAGAAGTTGATTTTTTAATCGATAAACTTAGTAATTTAATAGCAAGTGGAATAGATAAAGTTGTTCATCACCAAAATAATTAGACAAATTATTTATAAATTTTAAAATATAATCTTTTTTGAGGTGAAAAAGATGAAGATTTTAAAAAGACTATATTTATTTATAGTAGTTGTAACATTTATTTATTTTTTTATATATACTTTTTTTACCAACGATATTATTTATAAAAGATTAATATATAACGATTATAATGAAGTAAATAACCTTGATTTAGAAGAAATTATTGAAGATATTTTTTATAGTAAATATATTAATGTATCAAAAGAAGAAAAAAACAATAAATCAACTATTTTAAAACCAAATAAGAATTTACCTATAATATATATATATAATACTCACGATATGGAGGAGTATTCGTCGCTTAATGAAATAAAAGTATTAGGAATATCAGAAAATGTTGTTACTGCAAGTTATATGTTACAAGAATTACTATCTTCTTATGGAATTAATTCAATAGTGGAAGAGAAAAGTCCAACCAAAGAAGTAAAGGAAAATAATTTATCTTATCCTTCTACTTATACTTTTTCATATAATAATGCCATAGATGCTAAAAATAAAAATAAGTCTCTTGAATATTTTATTGATTTGCATCGCGATGGTGTAAAAAAAGAATATTCAACGGTTCAAATTCAAAATAAAAGTTATGCTAAAATTATGTTTGTTTTGGGTATGAATCATAAAAATAGCGAAAAAAATTTAGAACTTGTAAATAAACTTGAAGAGTATTTAAATAACAATTATGCTGGAATTTTAAGAAAAACTAGCGTATATGATGATTCAAGTTATAATCAAGAACTAAGCGAAAAAGCTTTTTTAGTTGAAATGGGTGGAAATGAAAATAATTTAAATGAAGTATTTAACTCAATGAAGGCATTAGCAAACGCAATAGTTTGGGTGATTAAAAATGAATAAAAAAGTTTTTGGAAGAATATTTTTAGTTTTTTTCTTTTTCTTTTTGGTTTTATTATATGCTTATTATAATGGCTATTACGAGACAAGTACAAAAAAAGCCAAGATTTTAACTGAAGAACAAATAAAAGTATTTGAAGATGATATTAAAAGTGGAAAGAAAATAGATATTAAAGATTATGTTACAAAAACGGAATTGGATTATTCAAATAATTTATCGGTTTTTTTATATAAGTCATCGATTAAACTTGAAAAGATGATTAATAATGGAGTTAAGTATATTTTTAAAAAAGCAGGGGAAGTTGTAGAAGATTAAAAGATGTTGTTGTATAATATTAGTCGGTGATAGTGATGAAAGAAAAAAAAGTATTATTTATGGGAACAACTTCATTTGCTAAGGAAGTGTTAAGCGTTTTAGATGAAAATTTTAATGTCGTCGGTGTTGTTTGTCAACCTGATAAAAAAATTGGTAGGAAAATGAATGTTTATAGTAGTTGTCCTGTTAAAGAGTACGCATTAGAAAATAATTTAAAATTGTTTCAAGAAGAAGATATAAAAAAAAGTTATAAAAAAGTATTGGAAGTTAATCCAGATATTATTGTAACATGTGCTTATGGGCAGATGTTAAATGAAGAATTAATAAACTTTCCAAAATATCAAACTGTTAATGTTCACGCATCTCTTCTACCTAAATTTAGAGGTGGTGCACCGATTGAAAGAGCAATAATGGCTGGAGATGATAAAACGGGGATTACTATTATGTATACAGATAAAAAAATGGATAGTGGTGATATAATATGTCAAGAAGAGGTTTTAATAGATAAAACTGATAATTATGAGACTCTAAAAAATAAACTTATTCTAGTTGCAAAACGTCTTATAGTTTCTGCATTAAATGATATATTTTTAGGAAAAAGTGAAAGAATTAAACAAGACGATAGTAAAAAAAGTTATGCACCAATTATTACAAAAGAAGATGAACATATATCTTTTAACGACACAGCTTTTAATATTTATAATAAAATAAGGGCATTAAATCCAACTCCTGGTTGCTATATATTTTTAAATGGACAAAGAATTAAACTTATTTCTTGTATTATAGGGGGAAATTCTTGTAGTATTTGTGGTAAGATTATAAAAATATATAAAGATGGTATTGGAATAAGTACAAAAGATAAAGAAATAATTGTTAAAGAATTACAAGTAGCGGGAAAAAATAAAATGCTTGTTAAGGACTACTTAAATGGTGTAAATAAAGAAAATATACTTAATAAAATTGTTGAATAAATAAAAGTAAAAAAATTAGCAGTTATATATTGACAAGTGCTAACATAATATTTATAATGTATTTAGCACTAATGAATTAGGAGTGCTAGGAGGTAACATACTGAAATGCTTACAATAAGACAAGAAAAGATTTTAGAACTTATTGTTAAAGAATATGTCAAAGATGCTACACCGGTTTCTTCAAAACATATTTGTGAAAATTTAAATTGCTCTAGTGCTACAATAAGAAATGAAATGTCTGTTCTAGAAGACTATGGTTTTTTAGAAAAAACACATATTTCATCTGGTAGGGTTCCTAGTGAAAAAGGATATCGTTATTATGTTGACAATTTAATGCAACCAAAGCAGATGAATGGAGAAGACTTACTGAAACTACAAATTGTTTTTAATAACAAAAGTCTTGAAATAAATGACTGTATAAGAAAAAGTCTTGAAATAGTTTCAGAAATAACTAATTATACGTCTGTTGTTTTAGGAAACAAAGCAAGTGATAATTATTTAAAAAAAGTTGAAGCTATATCAATATCTGATTCACAAATGTTAGCAATTGTTGTAACCGATAAAGGGCACGTATCACATAAAAATATTGCAATTGATAAAGTGACCCCAGAAGAAATAGGGAAAATGGTTGAACTAATTAATAAATTACTTGTTGGAGCGCTAATTAGTGAAATAAATGCTAAATTAGAGTATGAAATTAAACCTATTATTGGACAATATGTTAAGCAATATGATGCGGTGTATAATGCTTTTTATGATGTCTTTAACGATTTTACTTCGACTAATATATCTGTTAGTGGAAGACACAATATTCTAAAACAGCCAGAGTTTAATACGATTCCTAAAGTAAAGAAAATATTTGATAAATTAGATAGCAAAGAAGCTTTAGAATCTATTGAAGAAGATAATGGTAATATTAATATTTACATAGGAAAAGAATCAAAATTAGATGACGATATTACTGTTATTAAAACAAAATATAATACTGGCAAAGAAGAAGGAACATTAGCAATAATTGGACCTAAAAGAATGGAATATGAAAGAGTTGTTAATATGTTATTTTACATAAAAGAACAATTGGAAAATAAAGAATAGGAGTTTTTATGGAAGAAGAAAAAAAAGAAAAAAAGTGTAAAAAAAGTGATTTAATTAACGAATTACAAAAGAAGATAGAAGAAAAAGAAGAAGAAGTTTTAAGAGCTAAAGCAGATTTGATCAATTATCGAAAAAGAAAAGATGAAGAAGTTCAAAATATGCTTAAGTATTCTTCTAGTGAGATATTTATCGATCTTTTACCAATTATTGATAATTTTGAAAGGGCGATTAGTCTTGATGATAATGATTTAAATGATGAATTATCTAAATTTTTAGAAGGATTTAAAATGATTTATGCTAATCTAAAAGAAGTTCTTAAGAAAAATGAAGTTTGTGAAATTGATTGTCTTGGAAAAGTATTTGATCCTAATATGGAAACATCAGTATTTTCTTCTAGTGATCCAAATTATGAAGATGAAATTGTAGTAGATGTACTACAAAAAGGTTATATGTATAAAGATAAACTTCTAAGGAGTGCAAGTGTTAAAATTAATAAATTAGAAAAATCAAATAATGAAAAGGAAGATGATAAAAATGAGTAAAATTATAGGTATAGACCTTGGTACAACTAATAGTTGTGTATCAGTCTTAGAAGCAGGGGAAGCTAAAGTAATCCCAAATCCAGAAGGTAATAGAACAACTCCATCAATTGTATGTATGAAAAATGGCGAAATAATTGTTGGTGATGCAGCAAAACGTCAAGCAGAAACAAATCCTAATACTGTAAGAAGTATTAAAAGATTGATGGGTACAACTGAAAAAGTTGAAATGGAAGGAAAGAAATATTCTCCAGAAGAAGTAAGTGCAATGATTCTATCAAATTTAAAGAAAACTGCTGAAAGTTATTTAGGAGAAGATGTTAAAAAAGCTGTTATTACAGTTCCAGCATACTTTAACGATGCACAAAGAACAGCAACTAAAAATGCTGGTAAAATTGCAGGACTTGAAGTTGAAAGAATTATTAATGAACCAACAGCAGCAGCTTTAGCATATGGATTTGATAAACAAGATAAGATGCAAACTATCCTAGTTTACGATTTAGGTGGTGGTACATTTGATGTATCTATTCTAGAATTAGGAGAGGGTGTGTTTGAAGTTAAGTCTACCGCTGGTAATAATCACTTAGGTGGAGATGACTTCGATGAAAAAATTATTGATTATTTAACTGAAACATTTAAAAAAGAACAAGGTGTTGATTTAACAAAAGATAAAATGGCTATGCAAAGATTAAAAGAAGCTGCTGAAAAAGCTAAGAAAGATTTAAGTGGAGTAACAACAACAGAAATTTCTTGTCCATTTATAACACAAGGAGAAAATGGTCCACTTCATTTAAATGTAACTTTAACTCGTGCTAAATTTGAAGATTTAATTAAAGATTTAGTTGATTCTACTTTAAAACCAGTAAAAGATGCTCTAAAAGATGCAAAACTTACTAAAGATGATATTGATCATGTAATATTAGTTGGTGGTTCAACTCGTATTCCAATGGTTCAAGAACTTGTTAAAAAAGAACTTGGAAAAGAACCAAATAAGAGTGTTAACCCAGATGAAGTTGTTTCAATGGGAGCAGCTATTCAAGGTGGAGTTTTAACTGGAGATGTTAACGATATAGTATTACTTGATGTAACACCACTTTCTTTAGGTATTGAAACACTTGGTAATGTTATGACAGTACTTATTCCAAGAAATACAACTATTCCAACATCTAAATCACAAGTATTCTCAACTGCCCAAGATAATCAACCTGCTGTTGATATTCACGTATTACAAGGAGAAAGACCAATGGCTTATGATAACAAGACATTAGGTAGATTCCAACTTGCTGATATTCCACCTGCACCAAGAGGAGTTCCTCAAATTGAAGTTAAATTTGATATTGATGCTAATGGTATTGTAAATGTTACTGCAAAAGATTTGGGAACTAATAAAGAGCAAAAAATAACTATTACATCAAACAACACACTATCAGAAGAAGAAATTGATAAAATGGTTAAAGAAGCTGAAGCAAACAAAGAAGCAGATAACAAGAAAAAAGAATTAGTTGATGCTAAAAATGATGCTGAACAAATGATTTTACAAACTGAAAAAGCAATTAAAGATCTTGGCGATAAGGTAGATGAGAGTGAGAAAAAAGAAGCTGAAGAAAAAATAAATGATTTAAAAGAAAAAGTAGCAAAAGATGACGTTGAAGAAATCAAAAAAGCTAAAGATAACTTACAAGAAATTGCATACAAATTAGCTGCTAAAGTATATGAACAAGCACAAAAAACTGAAAAAGAACAAGAACAAGGCGAAGCTAAAGAACAAGAACAAAGTGATGTAAAAGACGCTCAATTTGAAGAAAAATAAAAATAAAAGAAGTCCTAATTATTAGGACTTCTTAAACTAAAAGGGAGAATATATGGATAAAAAAAGATGTGATATTGATTGCCGTTATAAATGGGATTTAACAAAAATTTATAAAACAGAAGAAGAAGTAGAAAATGATTTTAAAAAAGTAATTTCAAAAATAGATGATTTTACTTCATATAAAGATAATTTAGTAAATGATTCTTCAACACTTTTAAAAGCAATTAATAGTTATTATGAAATAACTAGGATATATGAAAAGTTGGTTGTTTATTCAAATATGAAATTACATGAAGATATGGGAGTTTCTAAAAATCAAGTACTTGTCGGAAGAGTAGAACATTTAGGAGATATCTTAAGTGAAAAAACTTCATTTTTTATTCCGACATTATTAAAAGAAGATTATAGTAAAATAGAACGTTTTATAAAAGAAAACAAAGATTTACAAAAGTATGAATTTATGTTAAAAGATGTTTTTCGAGATAAAGAACATATTTTATCTTTAAAAGAAGAAGAACTTCTATCACAACTTGGAGAAATTTTTAATAATCCATCAAATACATATGAAATGCTTGATGCCGTTGATATTTCTTTTAAAGATTTAAAAGTTGATAGAGAAGTTTTACCATTAAATCAAAGTAATTACAGTCTTTATTTAAAAAGCGATAATAGAAAAATAAGAAAGAAAGCTTTTGATTTATATTTTGATACTTATGATAAACATAAAAATACTTATGCAAGTACTTTAATTGGAGATTTAAAAACAGATTCTTTCATAGCTAAAATAAGAAAATATCCTTCTTCACTAGAAATGTCTTTATTTGATGACAATATAAGTATAAATTTATACAATAAATTAATCGATTGTGTAAACAAAAATATATCTATCAACCACAAATATATCTTGTTAAAACGTCAAGTATTAGGACTAAAAAATATGCACATGTATGATATTTATGCCCCACTTGTTAAAAATATTCAAAGAACATATTCTTATGAGGAAGCAATTGATATTGTAATTAATGCTTTAAAACCTTTAGGCAGTGATTATATAGAAAAATTAAAAAAATTAATTAATAGTAATATAATTGATGTCTATCATAATAAAAATAAACAGACCGGGGCTTATTCTTGGGGATGTTATGATTCAAGTCCATACGTTTTATTAAATTTTGAAGGAAGTTTTAATGATGTATCAACTATTGCACATGAATTAGGACATGCAATGCATAGTGTTTATTCTAATTCTAATAACCATTATCACGATGCTTCATATACTATTTTTATAGCTGAAATAGCATCTACTGTAAACGAAATATTATTAAATAGATATTGTACAGAACATGCTAAAACAAAAGAAGAAAAGCTATTTTTTATAAATAGTTTGCTTGAAAATATTAGAACTACTCTAATAAGACAAACTATGTTTGCAGAATTTGAAAAAATTATTCATGAGCATCTTGATAATAATGAAGTTTTAACAGAAGAAAAAATATCTAATATTTATTATGACTTGAATAAAAAATATTATGGAAAAGCTATAATTCATGATGAAAAAATCAAATTAGAATGGGCTAGAATATCACATTTTTATAATAGTTTTTATGTATATAAATATGCAACAGGAATATCTTGTAGCTTGAAAATAGCAAGTGATATTTTAAATAAAAAACCAAATTCATTAGAAAATTATCTTAATTTATTAAAATCCGGTGGAAAAGATTATCCAGAAGAGTTATTAAAAAAAGTATCGATTGATATAGAAAATGATGATACAATAGAAAAAGCTTTAATGATTTATGATAATTTAATTGATGAATTTAAAAATATATATAATGAGTAGTAGGAGGAATTAAATATGGCAAGTAAAAGAGATTACTATGAGGTTTTAGGTGTACCAAAAACTGCCTCATCATCAGATATAAAACTTGCTTTTAGAAGGCTAGCTAAAAAATATCATCCAGATGTAAATAAAGAAAAAGATGCTGAAGAAAAGTTTAAAGAAATTCAGGAAGCTTATGCTGTTTTGTCGGATGATAATAGAAGAAAACAATATGATCAATTTGGTCATGCTGCATTTGAAAATAATGGTGGTGCATCAGGCTCTGGTTTTGGAAATTTTGATTTTAACGATTTTGATTTTAGTTCCATTTTTGATGATTTATTTGGAGGAGGTTTTTCTTCTTCAAATTCTTATTCTTCACCATTTGGTTCTTTTGGTAAAAAGAAAAGCACTAAAAGAAAAGGAAATGACAGTTTATTTGTTATGACGATTGATTTTATGGAAGCTGCACTAGGATGTAAAAAAGAAATTGAAATAACAACAACTGAAGACTGTTCAAGTTGTAACGGTGTCGGTGGTTTTGGTGAAAGTATATGTTCTACGTGTCATGGAAGTGGAACTGTAACATCAGAGCAAAGAACATTATTTGGTAGTTTTCTTACTAGAACAACTTGTAGCGATTGTAATGGGACAGGTAAAAGTTTTGATAAAGTATGTTCGAAATGTCGTGGAAAAGGAAAACAAAAAGTTGTTAAAACACTTGATATTACGATTCCAGAAGGAGTTGCAACAGGAAATAGAATTCGCCTTGCTTCTTATGGCGAAGCAAGTGAAACAGGTGGAGAAAACGGCGATTTATATATTGAGTTTAGAGTAAAACCTCATGAGTTTTATAAAAGAGAAGGAAACGATGTGTATCTTGAACTTCCAATCACTTTAACTGAAGCGATATTAGGTTGTAAAAAAGACATAAGAACTATAAAAGGGGTTGTAACATTAACTGTTCCACAAGGATCACAAACAAACGACAAACATCGTTTAAAAGGAAAAGGTATAAAAGATGCTAATTATAATACATATGGTGATATGTATGTTGTAATAAAAGTTATTATGCCAAAAAAACTATCACGTGAACAAAAGAGCTTAATAGATGAATTAAGTAAGACAGATTTAAAAGATAAAGAAATAGATAGATTTGATAATTTCACTAAAAAAGGAAAGTAATTTCCTTTTTTTGTTGTAAAAATATCAAATCTATTTTATAATTTAGGTAAATAGTAGGATGATAGGAGTAGGTTATTTATGTTTTCAAAAAAACAAAATAGGGTGCCATGTGGTTTTACTCTAATTGAACTAATTGTTGTAATAGCGATAATTGGGGTTATATCTATTATTGTTGTTCCACTGGTATCAAAAAATTTTCAAAAGGGCAAAGATAGTTATAACGAAAACTTAAAAAATGAATTAATTCAAATAACTAAAAATTATCTTAGCTCTAACCCAAATGAATATCCAAAAGGACAAGTTATTGAAGGTGAAGGAAATGATGGAAGACTTCTTTATAAAGTGTTTTGGATGTCTAAGTTACAAGAAAAAGGCTATATAAAAAATAAAATTCAAGATAGTGATGGTGAAGATTGTGAAGAAAAAAGCTATGTTACAGTTGAAAATATAAATGGAAACTATAAATATGAAGCTTGTTTAATTTGCAATAATAATTTAATTTCAGGAGATAAAAACTTTTGTAAATTTACAGATGTTTCTGATAATAATGCTCCTAAAAATTGTAAAATAATTAAAAATTATGATGATAATAACTTTTATAATTCAGATATAACATTTACAGTGTCAGCGGAAGACTTTGAAAGTGGAATAGCTTTTTATAAGATAAATGATAATTGGATTTTAAGCAAAGAATCGATAGAATATACTGTAAAAGAAAATAAAACTTATAAAGTTTATGTTTATGATAAAGCTGGTAATAGGACTGATTGCGGAGAAGTTCTTGTTAATAATATTGATAAGACACCTCCTACTTGTCAGATGAAAGTAACTGAGAAAAGTTATTTATCAAATACTGTTTTAGTAACAACAAATGATGACTTTAGTGGTATTTTATCTGTTACTATGGATAATTATGACGTCGAAGAAAATAAAAAAATAATTATAGATAAGAATGGAACATTTATTGCAACAGTAAAAGATAAGGCGTCAAATATTGGAACGTGTAAAGTTACAACAAGTGGTATTGATGATATTTCTCCAAAAATAACAGCTGTTGTAACAAAAAATATAACAACAGATGATAAATCATCTTACGGCAAGGGAAGCGTTGTGACAGTTAAATGTGTTGATAATGAATCTGGTATAGATAATTTTGAAGCAGAAAATGGTCTATTAAAAATAGATAAGGAATTTGAAAAAACACAAGAAGTTACTTTAAATACCGTGGGACAAAATATTACTATAAAAGCAACATGTAAAGATCATAAAGGAAATGTTAGTAGTGAAAGTTTTAAATATAATGTAAAAGAGTATACACAAAGTAATAGATGTGGTTATGACGATTGTTTAACTGGTTCTAATACGTGTCGTTATGGATGCAATCCTAATAAATATTGGTGTGATTATAGTTATTCTGGAACATGTAAGTGTACAGTTTATACAACAGGAAGACAAGAAGCGATTAGTTGTAACTCATATGCTTATAGTAATGGTTGTAACGCTCGTTGTAAAAATGTAGGATATTATTCAGGAACAGGAAGTTGCAATAGAACTTGTAGTAATAAGCATTATACAGAG
>CAKONT010000023.1 GCA_934097255.1 uncultured Bacilli bacterium | reverse complement strand
ATATAATTTTTTCATTATATCAGTAAATATCTTTGTCTTATTAAACATTTTATCACCCTACACAATATATATAATTTTCATATTTTAAATATCAAGTATTCAATAACCTTATATCAAAAAAGTTTAATATTGTCAGTATTATACATAAAAGAGTGATTATAAAATCACTCTCCAGAGTAGTTTTTATTGTTTACCAACGCTTTTTGATAAAGATCAAACTTTTATAATTTAAATTCATTTTTAAAATATGTAACTAACTTTTTAGTTCTAGACTCTATATTATTTTTTGTCCCCATGTATACTCTCTTTGATACTTTGGTATCTTATATATAATAGTCTTTTCATTTGAGAATATTTGAGAAGCTTTATATAGATCAGTATGCTTAATCATCTTATACGCCTCATAATAATTATATCACAGATTTTTCTATTTAAATTACCTTATCCAAAGACATATCACTATGCTCATTATTTTTTAATAATTCATCAATTAATAAATCAAATCCTGCAGTATTTAAAATATAACTTCTTTCTTTTGACTCAAAAATATTATTTATATTATCGTTTGTTAAATCATATTTATTATCACCATTTTTGTTATATTCTAAACCAAAATATTCTTGAAATACAATTCCATCTACATATGAAACATAATATACATTTTCATCTTCTTCATTTATAAAATCCATAATATCAACTATTACACTATTTTGATGACCACCACTCGTATTCATATGTTTATGTTCCACAATTACATAATTATTATTAATTTTCATAAATAAATCTGGCATTTTTGAATTGTGCTTTCTATAATATGGATATTTAATTCCTGCTGCATTTAATATACTCTTGAATTTAGAAGCATCTCCTTTATCTGGATTCAAATAATAATTTTCTTGCCCATAATCGACATGTTGAATTCCGTGATTTTCAGCCTGAATTCTTATTTTTCTAGTTCCTGTATCACCATTTCTTTTATGTGCATAACTATCACACGTTGTTTGCAAAATTGCATTTGTATAGCCATGTTCCATATACATATCATGTCTGTCATTAATATAATCTCTCATCAATTGAACTTGTTCATTAAAACTCAATCTCAAAAAATTATCTCTTGTAACTCCTTGAGTCTGACAATAAAAATTAAATGGAAAAAAGTGAATATTTTTTGTTGTTTTAAGTATTTTCAATATTTTTTTTGTCAACATTTCATCTTTACTATAATCTTTTTCTTTATTTAAAGTTGACATAGTTGTAAACAATTCAATTAATTTCTTTGAAGCTATAGTAAGTGAATTTTCCTCATATGACGTTCTAGGAATTATCACTAATTCTCTATCAACTCTAAAATTATCATCCAACAATGACGAAGGATTATCCAAACAATATTTAAGTAATTGTTTATTTGAAATCATTAAATATCAACCTCCATTACATTTTCATTTAATATTAAATCTATTGCTATTTCAATAATTGCTCTAGCAGTCTTATAATCTAGTCTTCTTCGTCTAGTACCATCTTTAGCATTACCTTTAAATGGTGACAAATTTATATCTCTAGTTTCTTCTCTATATTTAGCCAAAATACTATTACATTTATCTGCTAACAAATTAATATCTATATCTAAGTTTTCAATATCTACAACAGTTATCAACCTAGAACTATTTTTAATATTATTCAAATCATAAGACAAATCATCTACACTCATAAATTTAATTTTTTTATCCACGCTAGGCATATCAACTGCTCTAATAGCTAGTTTACCATTAACATTATTAAAGTCTATTTTATATTTTCTTAAAGGCTCCATCATCTTTGATTTTATATATTTTAACGAATTAATGTATTCATCCTCAATATACACATCGGTATCTCTATCTTCCAAAGCATTATTATCAAAACAGACTACACAAACTGGATTTTCTGTATCTTCAAAAGGGTTATTTACAAGAATTGTAATGCTTTTTATCCTCTTGTGTACCTCATTCAAAAAACTGCTATTAATAAATGTTTCCGGTATTATTGCCACTATATAATCCTGAGCCTTTAACATTTTAACAATTGCAAGTTGATAAAGATCAGTATATTTTTTAAAATATCGTCCTAGTCCAGAATAAATTTTTTTTCTTTTAGCACTATAATTTGTCAAATATGGTGGATTTGTAATAATAATTGCATCATCCATATGAGGTATATTTTTCAAGCTATCATTTAATTCCCAATTTAATTTGTCATCAATATCAAGTCCCTTAGTATCACTTATATCATAATCTTGAGAGCAAAATAATAAATCACCTGCTCCAGCAAAAGGATCATATGCAATTGAACAATTACTATCCTTAATAAATTGTTTTATTTGAGGCTTTAACCATAAGTTTTTTCTCGTAAAAAATTGTCCCAATTTAACCTTATTTTTTCCCATCACTTACTACCATCTTTCTTCTCATCTAATATATATACATCTCATCAAATACTTTTATCAATATATATTAATTTATGAATTCAGATTTACAAACTATATAGTCTATCTCAATTAAATAGTTTTATTTAAATACATATAGTCCTCTAACATTCAACATTCTATTTAATTATACCATAAAACGTCATTTATCAATACTAAAATAAATACTTTTTATTAAATAGTTCTTCTACAATCAAATCTCTCAAATGTAAATTGTTGTTTATACTTAATAATGAATTTTATAAAATTTAATTAAAATTATTTGTATCATAATAAAAAGGTAACAAAAACGAGAGTCTCACGACTCTCTTCAGGGGGCGACCGAGATTTCAATGAAAATTTATCATTTTGTCAAATCTTTTTCAAAGCATTTTTAGTATATAAAATGTAAGGTTTTATCTTATATTATTTATATAATCAGGCCATAAATGAGACCTAAATTTATCGTTGCAACTTTATTGTAATTTGTTATATTTAACATTTAGATACGATAAAAATTAGTCCTAAAAACTTGACTAATACCAATAAATAAGCGATTAATACAATACCTTTTGAAAGGAGGTATTTGTGTGATTGCTAAGGAAATATTGGAGATAATATCCAAACCCTGATGTTCTAATCAAGATATCATGAGAATAGCAAATATTTCTGCTTCAACAGCTAGCAAAATTAAACAAACCATTGGAAAAAATTTAGAAAAAAAGAACCTAACAAGTTTATGCCTGCTTACTGTATACCTACTAAAGAAGTCATCAAGTACTTTGATCTAGATATAGAGTTTCTTAAATCAATAGCATACTTTGATAAGGAGATTAACGATGGATTACCTAAATAGATGCCTTTTACTTGGAAGATATAGATCAACAACAATTATTGATGATAATGTTTCTTGTTTAGTTATTGTTGTAAATGAAGTAGATGGAGATTTAACTATTCCAATTATTACTAGCACAGATGTTGCAAATAAAATAATAAATAGTTGCGAAGATGATTCTTTAATTGGTATCAAAGGAAAGATAGATGCTGATGAAAATGGATTAATAGTCAGAACAGAAAAAATATCATTTTTAATCCATAAAGAAAGAGCCGATTAATTTCGACTCTTGTTTTAGTATTCATCATCATCTAATAAATCATTCATTATTTTTATAGTATAATTATTTGAAATTTCATTTTGTCTTTTATAAATATTATATTTACATCTTTTGCATTTTAATGGAACACCTTTTTCAGAGTTCGATAAATTATTATTATTAAATTCTTTAATAACTTTACTGTTTGAATCCAATTCTAGATGTAAACTTGCTTTTTCGTTCCATCCATAGTTTTTATATAATTTTTCTGTATAACACCAATATACTATATCATTATGTTTTTTTAATTCTTCTAATACATCAGTTCTAATATAAATAGCACCTGATACTGGATATTTATAAAAACTTTTAGCGTTATTATCACATATTATAATTTGGTTACCATCAATATCATCCCATGAAGATGTTTTAAAATTATATTTTAGATTTAAATACTTAACTAAGTTTGGGGATGGAAATGCCATATTAGTTTCTTTTATATCCGAAGAGTTTGATTCAAAATTAGGAATATTCATATTTTTACTATATTTTTCAGATGAATAATTACTCACGTCGCCATAATATGTTTTATTTTCAATAGTTAGATATCTAGAATTTTCATTGCCTGTTAATTTTTCCTGAGGATTAAAAGCCATATAACATGAATATGAAACATTAATTAAATCAGCAAGAAACAAATGAACTTCTCCTCCTATTAAACTCCAACTCGTATTATCGTATATTATTGGTTTAATCATTTTACAACAATTATCTATTGAGTCTTTTTTGCTTTTAAACCATCTATAATTATTGTTTTTGTATAATTCAATCGTTTCACATATCTTATTATTTAACTTATCAATCAATTCATTATATGGACTAACAGGTGAAGTCAAGTATATTTGTTCTTCATCAAACATTAGATAAGAATAATTTTTATATCCGAAGGTTTTATCATCATTGTATACATAAAATTCACTCGTATAATAATTTGTCATCAGTGATCCAAGTAAAATTTCTTGACTCATCAACAAGATTTTTTTTAAAAGAGAATCCCCAAATTTATTTAAATGAATATCAAATTTTTCTTTTTTATAACAATCATATTCATAAATAACACACAACTTTTTGAATATTTCTTGAAACAATATAAACATTCTTTCTGTATCAATAGTAATAATTTCAACTGGTTTCATATAATTTTTAAACAAACTATTTCCTAATGAATATTTACAATAACCATTATTCTTTATACAGCTGAATTTTTGTTGTAATTCTTTATTATATTTTAATATTTCTTGATTATCATTAAGGATAAAATCATTATGTAATGATAAAGTATTTCCATGAGAGAATCTATCAAATTTTAGCAAATTTTTTTCATAAGCATCTGCAATAAATAATATTTGCTTTAAATCCAACTTTGAATCTACATCTATATTGCTAGAAATAATAGTATTTAAATTTTTCTTATTTAATAGCTGATATTCATTTTCTTTATCTAAATATACTGATGTTCTATATACTATTTCAGCATCTATTTCTTCTGAATTATGATATACGCTTTTTATAAAACTTGTTATTTTTCTTGATTTGGAAAGTTTAGTTAAAACATGTATTATACCTTTTTTAATATAAAGTTCATTAATCTTATCATAAAAATCAATTAAATAATTTACATATTTTTTGTTTTTATAAGAAATATCATATACTACTTTTATTGCCAATTTTCTTATTCTCTCAACTGGTACAGACATTAACCAAAAAGCATAATAAAAATACTCTTCTAATATATCAGTTTCTTTTTCTAAAAATGGTAAAATATATACCATGTTTTTTAAATGAATTAAGTATCCTGATTCCCTAAATTTTACTAATAATTTCTTTTGAATATTTTCATCATCAAGTATTTTTTGATTCAAATAGTTTTTACAATTAAAAGGTCTGTTGGGATATCCTCCCAATAATAAGAAAAGGCTTTGAACATTTTCATACTTAATAAATTCCTGTATGCATTTTATTTGATTACTATTAAAAGAAATCTTTTTAAATATTTCTATGTCCAATTCTTTGGCTATATCTGACTTAAATATTATACGAAGTGCCATATTAATATCTTTATCTTTATACTTATCTAATATAACTAATGCAAATGCCTCATGCATTGAATACATTTTATCTAACTTTTCATTAATTACGGTAATAGTTTCATCCTCAGTTTTATCTTTTATAAAATCAAATAAAGATCTAGCTATAATATAATCTGATAATCTCTGTATATTAAACAAAAAGTACACTGTATTATTATTCTCATATGAACCCATAAAATCATTTTGGATCATATTTTCTACAAAATAGTCAAATTTATTTCCTGTGATTGTTTTTAATTCATCTTCAGTTATTGAAATCTTACTATTATCAAACATGAATGAACCAATTTTTTTTACAATTTTCCAATTTTCTAACCCACATATTCCCTTAATATAACTTTCCATTATAAAAGTCATTTGTGCTACACTCGGAAGTTTTTCCCCTTTAATTTTTGAATTAAAAAGAATTTTATTTAACATTGTTAAATATAATGGATTATTTGATTCAATAACATCAATTAATCTAACAGTTTCAACTCCATACGTTTCAATTAACTTTAATATACTTGATTCAAAATCTACTCCTTTAAAATCATATTCATTTTTTAAAAGTCTTTTTAACTGTTCGACTATATTATTTTTTAAAGAAGAAGTTCTATAGGTAATGATAATATTTAAATTCTTCTTTTTTTCAATACGTTTAAGATGATTTAATATTTTTTGTTGCTCACTTTCTTCAAACTCATTCAACGCATCAATAACAAAGTAAAAATCCTTTTTCTTATTTTTTAATTCATCATATATAGTTTCAGGTATAGAATCATTATACTTTCCATAAACACATAGATGATCTATATTATTTTCACTAAATGTTTCTTCTAATTTATATATAAAATAGCTTTTCCCTATTCCACCACAACCTTTTATAATTAATCTGTTCGAGTTAGAAATAATCTCTTTGTACATATTAATATTATATCTATATTGATAGCTTAGAGATGGATATTTAATTAACATCTCATTGAATAATTTTTCTAATTTATTTAAAAAATCTGTTTTATCTATCTTTCTATTAAATAACAATTTAAAAAGTTTATTAATTTCATTTAGATAGTATTTATCATCAATAAATTCTTGAGGATCATAAGAATATGGATAAATATCGTCAATCTTCCTAATTATTTGATCAAGTAAATGACTATCTTCCCATTCAAAATTTAAATTATTATTTATACCATCTGTCATATACTTTCTATTATTATCATTTAATATTTTATACTCCATATTCAGCCTCCATTCATTTACTAAGTATATTTTTTACAATTTTTGTGTAATTTTTTTCTTTTATTTGCCTATCTAATTCTTTCGATATATCATTTATAGTTTTAGTCATTTTAACATTAGATTTTTGAATTTCTTTAAATTCTTGTATCATTTGTTCACGTTTTTCATTTAAGTATTTTTGATTTTTTTCTCCATAAAAATATAATTCTATTCTTTTATGTTCTCCTGTAGAGTTGGCAGTAAAATATATTACATTTATTAAATCAACATAGCTTGAAATAATTATAATATTATCACACATGCTATTATCTAATTCTAATTTTTTGTTAATAAACTCTAAATAAATATTCTCAATTATTAATTTTATAAATTTAATCTCATTATTAATGTATTTCTTTATTTGTTTATTACCAACTAAATAACTGGTTGCTTCTTTAACATTAGTTACATGTGTAATCTTAGACATATAACCATATAATTCTTTTATATCTTCAGAGGTATAACTATATAACAATTCATCGCAATGATCAGCCACTATTTTATAAAAATAGCTAGCTTTAGTCATTATATCTATATCAACTGTTTCTATGGTTGTAGCGATTATATACATTATTTCTTCAAAAACATTTCTTAATAAACATACAGCCATAAGAGTTTTTTCTTTGCCTAACAAATCATTAACTTCTTCAAGTTCTTCTGATATTTCTTTAAACATGTACTTAGATTTTTTATAATCTGATATTTCTCTAAACTCAATGTTTTTAATCATATCAATATAGATCATATTACTTATATCCAGTATTCTTATAATCTTATTAAAAGAAAAATTCTTGTTTTTATGTTCTAAATCATATATATAGCCTCTTAACTTAGATTTCTTCATTGTTACCTCCATGAAAAAAGAGCATATTCCATCTTAAAAATGAAACACACTCTATTATTTATATATATTATACCACTAAATTAGAATTTGTTGTTAAATATACTAAAGAATTTATCTAGGACAAGATATAAAAAACTTGATGGAACTTCTAGCCAATACCACTTTAAAAAGTATATGACTAAAAGAGAAGCACAAGAAGCAGAAGCCGAATTTTTAATTAAATCTCAGGATGAAGCTAATGTTAGTGCTTTAAACCTTAAACAATTAATTGACCTATTTATTGAGAATAGGTCCACTATTGTTAAAGACATCACGATGTATAACTATAAAGGAGATAATATTAATACTGTATCACAATTTTTAGGACGTTTTAAAATTAAAGAAACTTTAAATACTTATACTCATCTATATAAGAATGCTTTAACTGATATAACATCTTTAATTAATGAAATGAATGAAGGCCAGATTAATTCCTAGTCTTTTTTATAACAGACTTATAAAGCCTACATTTTCACTGCTACCATCATCAAAACCGGCATAAATTATACCCACTACCTCACCTTCTTTATTTAAAACTGGACCTCCGCTCATTCCATGTTTTGGTGAATCGTTAGTATTAAGAAGTTTTCTGCCAAAAAAAATGTTTTCACCTGTAATCTTAGTTTTAATTATGTGAATTGACGTATGATCAAAACCATTAAAAGCTGGATAACCAGTCATATATACGGTTTCGCCAATTTTTGCTTTTCTTTTTGCTAATTTCATTTGATTCTTATTATTAATTTGAACAGGTAATGAAATAATATCATTCTCATAATTTTCTTTTGAAATACTATAATTACTTATTAATGTTTTACTTTTTAAGCTCGGATGAAGCAAAAATATAAAAGGATTGTCATCACTTTTAATAGGAAACTGCTCATCATATTTTGGATTCCTACTATCAAGAATGTCCTTATTTAATATTACATGTGTAGAAGTATAGATATAATCATTTTCAATTGAAAAGCCTGTTCCTGTATCATAATCGCTTTCTATTACATAACACATTTTTGATGCATATTTTTGGATTTTCATTTCTTCAGTTATATCAAACGCCTCAACATTAAATGCCTTATTAAATTCATTAGCATATTTTAAGTATATACCATCAGTTTCCCCTTTTACCATTTTCAAATAGTTAATTTTCCCAGATAAATAATTGAATAGTGTATATCTTGCAAAATATTCATCTTTAGTTTTTTCATTAAATGTTTTTAAATATGTATCAAGCAAACCATTTTTAATTATGTTATGAAGTATTGCTCTTAATTGTTTCACGTAGCAGTAATTAACATTTGTTTTTTTATTTACTACTATTCCTGTTACTTCTTGCCTAACAAATCGCTTAAAAAGTTTTGTCTTCTTGTTGTTAAATACAAATCCATTGTTAAATCCACCATTAACAATTCTTATCACCTTATCAGAAAAATATACTTTACCATCAATGATTTCAGCTATTTCCTTTGGGAATGACTCAGCATCCGTAGAAAATGTAATGTCATCTGCATATCTTGTATACTTACAGTTGTTTTTTCTTGCAATAAAGGATAATTCTTTATCTATTTTATAACAAATCATATTGGAAATAATTGGTGATGTTGGAGCTCCTTGAGGTAATTTACCATCATTACAAGTAATTTTAGCAATGATGGTTGCAACTTTATTTGAATAATTAAATGGTTCATTCATAAATAAACCTCTTACTCTTCCAAAATGTATATTATCAAAAAAATTTTCAATATCTCCATTAAGTATAAATCGCTTATTTACATGACATTGTGCGTTTGTAACATTGCTTTTACCCTTAATAAACCCATGCTGACAAGCAAGAAACTCATATTTCTTTTCTAAAAATTTAAGTAATTGTCTTTGAATATATTTTAATTCAGATTTAGGGGCTGTAATTTGCCTATAGTCTCCACTTTTCTTTAATATATTAAAAGTAATATAATTGTCTTTCTTTACAAAAATGACATATCTTAAAAAGTTGACTGGTACTTTAATATAAGTAGCTAATTCTTCAATAGTATTTATAGTAAAATTCAACTTTATCACCTCAATAAAAAAGGGAAGAATTCTCACATTGTAGATTTAAGTACAAAGCCCATAATATTAAAACAATATTATAGTATATAATATTATAGATGATACCTATATGTTAAAACCTTTTTTAAACCGTAGCGAAGCGCATACGAGCTGCAATTCTTCCTTAGTAATTTATTTTAACTTAATTTTTTTAAAATGTCAAAGCAAGTTAACATTTTTTTAATTTTAGTATTTTAATTATACATTTTTCAATAAAAATGACATCAAGTCGTTTTCTCTCTTCGGAAGGTTCTGTCAAATCATTTCAACTATTTTCTACTTGAAGAGAATTCTTTTTGTCAATAAGTCCTTGATTTATAGGTTTCTACGAAATAATATTTATATTTACATACGATTTATATATGATTTATTTTATTTTGTAATTCCTTACAAAATAAGAAAAAATTCCAGTAAATGCTAAATTTTATTGGACCTAAATTGGGCCTAAGTGCTAAATGTCAAATCCCCGGAAGCCCTTGATTTTACTACAAAAAATGAGAGAGATACTAATTCATCTCTCTCTTCAGGGGGCAAAAATATATTGCACATAAAATAAATTATTGCTAGTTAATTTCCTTATATTTCAAGCAATTTTAAATTAAATCTAATTATTAAATATTATATAATTTTAATCAATATTACGAATTGAGTACCTAAACGGGTACCTAAAAATGTTAATACTATTATTAATTCTTCATATAAATGAAAGGATAAATATTATGAAAATAACTTATAAAAAATGTGGTGATTATTTATTACCAAATTTAACACTACCTGAAAAAGAAAATAAACAATTAAATAAATATGGATTGTTAAGATTAGAATACTTAAAAAATAATAAGAAAGCATTATATCAAGAATTACTTATGAAAGATAAATTAAATGAACATCTTTTTTCAGTCGGTATAATTGCTGAAGGTGGAATTAATAACATAGTTAATAGCCTAATAAAATCAGATGCATCAATTACAGAAAAACTAAAATCTGAAAATCAATTACTATGGGTTCAAAAAATTAACAATTGTAAAAGTATTGCTGAAGAAATGATTTTAAAAGAGATTATTTATGGAGATGAAATATGATTAAAGATAAAGAAGATATTACAGATAAAGAATTTGAAGAAATATTATTACCATTCTATAACAACTATAATGAATATCTTATTAAATTTGTAATACCTGACGCAATAGCATTTTATTTAGCAAATGGATATAGTAGAAATTGTTTATCA
>CAKONT010000022.1 GCA_934097255.1 uncultured Bacilli bacterium | reverse complement strand
AATGAATTAAATATAAAAGTAAGTCAAGTAGAGAACACTTTAAAATTATTAAGTGAAGGAAATACTATTCCCTTTATTGCTCGATATCGAAAAGAAGTAACAGGTTCTTTAGATGAAGTTAAAATAAAGAAAATATTTGATATATATACGTATCAAACAAATCTTTTAAAAAGAAAAGAAGAAGTTATAAGATTAATTGATGAAAGAGGGTTATTAAAAGAAGAAATAAAACAAAATATTATGAATTGTACTAAATTAATAGATATAGATGACATATATCGTCCATATCAAGAAAGGAAAAAAACTAAAGCAACTGAGGCAATTTCTTTAGGATTAGAAGGTCTTGCTAAAATAATTTTATCAACTTCTAACAAAAAGTCCCCAGAAGAGATTGCAAGATCATATAAAACAAATCAAAAACTAAGTGATGAAGAAAAGCTTACCGGTGCTTCATATATTATTTCTGAATATATATCTCTTAATTCTTATTATCGAAAATGGATTAGAAATTATATATTAAATAATGGTACGATATCCTCTAAGATAAAAAAAGATGCTAACGATTCATCTAAAACGTATGAGATGTATTATGATTATGAAGAAAGAATAAAAAATTTAAAGCCTCATCGTATTTTAGCTATTAATAGAGGAGAAAAAGAAAAAGTTTTACAAGTTTATATAAATGTTGATAAAAATAAAATATTGGAATTTTTAGAAAGTAAAGTAATAAAAAATCAAACTTTGTTAGTTAAAGATTTTATAAAAGATGCTATTTTAGATAGTTATAAAAGATTAATATATCCATCTATTGTAAGAGAAATACGAAATATTTTAACTGAAAATGGAGAAGAGTGCGCTATTTCTAATTTTTCTTTAAATGTTTCAAAGCTTCTTATGACTCCTCCTATTTCTAATGCTGTTGTTTTAGGATTTGATCCTGCTTTTAGAACTGGTTGTAAACTTGCTGTTTTAGATAAATTAGGTAATGTTTTAAAAATTGATAAAATATATCCTCACGAACCTGTTAATGATTACGAAAATAGTAAAAAGAAAGTATTAGAATTAATTGATGAATATAAAATCGATATAATTGCAATAGGAAATGGTACAGCATCAAGAGAAAGTGAAAAGTTTATTGCATCGTTTATAAAAGAAGCGTCTCACCCTTGTAAATACAGTATTGTAAGTGAAGCTGGAGCATCGATTTATTCCGCATCAAATATTGCAATAGAAGAATTTCCCGATCTTGATGTTTGTGAAAGAAGTGCTATATCAATTGGTAGAAGAATACAAGACCCATTATCTGAACTTGTAAAAATAGATCCAAAAGGAATAGGGGTTGGATTATATCAACATGATGTTTCTAAAAAACAATTAGATGAGTCATTAAAGTTTTCAATCGAAAAAATTGTAAATAGTATAGGTGTTAATATAAATACAGCATCTAGTTCTATATTGTCTTATGTATCAGGTTTAACAAAAAAAAGTATCAAAAGTCTTATTACAAGAAGAAATAAAGAGAAATTTAAAAGTCGCATGGAAATAAAAAACCTTGAAGGATTGCAAGATAAAGTATACGAGCAAGCAATCGGTTTTTTAAGAATAACTGACGGAATAAATCCTCTTGATAAAACTAATATTCATCCTGAAAGTTACGAGAAAACTTATAAGTTATTAGAAATAATTAATGCTAATACAAGTGAAATAGGTAAAGAAAGTATAATAAAAAAATTAGATAATATAGATATTGCTAAATTAAAAAAAGTTTTAGATATTGATGAATATACTTTACTGGATATTATAAAATCGCTAAAAAATCCCATGTTTGATCCACGAAATGATATAGAAAAACCAATTTTAAAAGATAATATTTTAGAAATAAATGATTTAAAAGTTGGTATGAAATTACAAGGTGTTGTAAGAAATGTAGTTGATTTTGGAGTATTTGTTGATATAGGATTACATAATGATGGTCTTGTTCATATATCACAAATTAGTAAAGACTATATAAAACATCCATCTGATGTTTTAAATGTTGGAGATATTATAGATGTTTATGTAAAAGAAATATTTAAAGAGAAAGAAAAAGTTTCTCTTAGTCTTTTTAAATAAGAATATATTAGTGTACAAAATTAAAATTTTGATGTATACTTATAAAAAACTTAAAAAGAGGTGTTTTTATGAATTGTAATGTTATAGGACTTTTAATAACGTTTATTGTTGGTTTATCTTTTCTTTTAGGAAAAATTACTTTAAGTTTTTCGAAAAGAAAAGATATTTTAAATAAAGTATCGATTGGTATTTCTTTTACTGTAATGATTGGTATGCTTATCTTTGATTTATTTAAAGAAGCAGTAGAGTTATTTTCTTTTTCTAAATATAACTATTTACTTATGAGTCTTTTTATTATTTTAGGATTTGTTATATTTATTATCTTAGATAAATTAGTTCCACATCATGAAATTAATGATAAGACTTCTAAAAGTAATGAAACTTATGAACATAATAATCATTTATTTCATATAGGTTTTATTACTTCATTATCACTTTTACTTCATAATTTTATTGAAGGAATGGCTTTGTATAGTATTACTTTAACGTCTATAAAAGCTGGAATTATAATGGGAGTAAGTATTTTCTTACATAACTTATTTTTAGGAATAGGTATTATGTCTTCTTTTTCTAAAAGTGATAAATCTAATATAAAAAAGTATGGAATATTAATTTTACTTATTTTATCGTCATTTATCGGGGGACTTACAATATATCTTTTAAACATTCATATTTCAAATTTTGTTTTAGGGTGTTTAATCAGTTTTACAATTGGAATGATTTTATATATTGTTTTCATGGAATTATTAGTTGAAATAATTAATATGAAAGAAAAAAAATATAGTTTTATTGGTATGTTTATTGGTTTGGTTGCTTTTTTAATATCACAATTATTATAAGAGGGAAGGAAAGTTTTGATGGATAAAGAAAAAAAAGAAATAGAATTATATAAAGAATTAATTGATAGCTTATCTTATCTTGATGGAGAGTCTAAAAAAGAAATAGAAAAAGCATATAATTTAGCATATTTAATGCATAGAGGTCAATATAGAAGAACAGGAGAAAATTACATTATTCATCCTTTATCTTGTGCACTTATTTTAACAACAATTAAAGCAGATAAAGAAACAATAGTTGCAACTCTTTTACACGATGTTGTCGAAGATACATCTTGTACTTTATCTGATATTGAAAAAGAATTTGGTAAAACGGTTGCTAATTTAGTAAATGGTGTTACAAAAATAAATAATATAAATGTGTCTACCGAAAATGAATATTTAACAGGATATTATAAAAAAATAATAGTTGGAATGAGTGAAGATGTTCGTGTCATCATAATAAAATTAGCTGATAGATTACATAATATGCGTACGTTATATGCGATTCCAAAAGATCGTCAAAAAAGAAAAGCAAAAGAAACAATTGAAATACTTGCTCCTATTGCCCATAGGCTTGGTATGCACAAAATAAAAAGTGAGCTTGAAGATTTATCTTTAAAATATTTAAAACCAGAAGCATATTTTGACATAGTAGAAAAACTAAATAATACCAAGGTTGAACGTGAAAATTATGTTAGTATGATGATGAGGGAAGTATCAAATCTTTTAAAACAAAACAAAATAAAACACGAAATAAAAGGCCGTGCTAAAAGTATTTATAGTATTTATAAAAAACTAGATAAAGGAAAACCATTCAATGAAATATATGATCTTTTGGCAATAAGAATTCTTGTTGATAAAGAGCAAGAGTGTTACGCCGCTTTAGGAATTATTCACTCTAAATATAAACCACTTCCAAAAAGATTTAAAGATTATATTGCGATGCCAAAAACAAACCTTTATCAAACACTTCATACAACGGTATTTGGCTTAGAAGGAAATTTATTTGAAATTCAAATTAGAACTTATGCGATGGATGAAATAGCAGAAAATGGTATTGCATCTCATTGGGCTTATAAAGAAGGAAAAAATGCCGCGATTGAAATGCAAAATATTACGGAACAGAAATTACAATTTTATAAATCAATTATAGAATTAAAAGACGAACATTTATCAAACGAAGATTTTGTAAATAGTTTAAAAGATGAGGTATTAAACAATAACATTTACGTATTTACTCCAAAAGGAGACGTTATTGAAATGCCAAAAGGATCAACTCCAATTGATTTTGCTTATAGAGTTCACTCAGAAGTAGGAGATAAAATGACCGGTGCTATTGTAAACGATTCGATTGTTCCTTTGTCATATGAGTTAAAAAATAATGACATTGTAAAAATAATAACAAATAATAATTCTTCAGGTCCATCTTTTGAATGGATATCAATTGCTAAGACAACACAAGCAAAATCAAAAATAAAAAATTTCTTTAATAGAACAAGTAAAGAAGATTATATAGCTTCCGGAAAAGAATTATTAGAAAAAGAGTTGCGTCGCAAGAAAATTTCTATAAATGATTTTATGAAACAAGATAATATCGATAAAATCATAAAAGAAAATAAATTAAAAGATTTAGAAGACTTATATCTTAATATTGGAAATAACAAGTATTCTGCTAAAACAATTGTAAAACAAAATACAGAAAAAGAAGAAGATGAATTAGTAGAAGATGTTAAGAAAAAAGTAATTAAAAAAGATAAAGAAAGTGATAATGACATTTTAGTAGGAGAAGAAGATAATATTAAAACTCATATTGCATCTTGTTGTCTTCCTGTCCCTAAAGATGAAATTGTAGGTTATATAACCAAAACAAATGGTATAAGTATTCACCGCATAAGCTGTCAAAATATAAATCATGAAGATGATCGTATAATTAGTGCTAAATGGAATAAAAATACAACTAATAAATATTACTCTGAATTAATAATTTACAGTAATACTAAAAATAATTTATTAGTTGATATAATTCAAGTCGCATCAAATATCGGTGTCAATGTCGAAAATATAAACGTTTTAAGTAAAACTGATAATTTAGTATATTCAGTTGTGTTATTTTTAAAAGACTTAGATGAACTAGAAAAATGTATTGTAAACTTTTCTAAGATACCATATATTAGTAATGTAGAAAGGATTATGCAATGAAAGTAGTTGTTCAAAGAGTAAAAAAATCATCCGTAAAAGTTTCTAAAAAAGTAGTAGGACAAATTGATAATGGACTTTTAATATTTGTTGGATTTACGCATAATGACACCGTAGAAAACATAGATTATATTGTAAATAAAATAGTTAATTTACGTATATTTGATGATGAATTTGGTGTTATGAATAAATCAATTTTAGATTTAAAATACTCTGTTTTATCGATATCACAATTTACTTTATATGGAAATTGTAAAAAGGGTAATAGACCAAGTTATGTTGAAGCATTAAATGGTGATGAAGCTAAAAAGTTATATGACATATTTAATCAAAAATTAAAAGAATATGTAAATGTTCAGACAGGTGTATTTAAATCTGATATGGAAGTTTCTTTAATAAATGATGGACCAGTAACTATAATTATTGAAAGGTGATGGTATAATAATAGAAAATATTAATTATAAATTAGTTAATTTTCTACTTATTATACTAATCATCTTTTTTCTTAGTAAAATAAGTAATTATGTGTTAACTTTTTTTCTGTTTTTAAAAAAAATATTATTGCCAATTATTATAAGTGTAGTTATTTCTTATATCGTAAATCCATTTGTCATATCGATAAATAAAAAAATAAATAATCAAAAAATATCATCTATTTTAATTATTAGTATCTTATTTATTATTTTAGGAAGTATGATTTATTTTATTTTTCCATTTTTAATGAAACAATTAATTAATCTAAAAACAACAGTTATTCCTTTATGTAATAATATTTATTTAAAATATAAAATGGTTTCTATATTTGATTTTGAAACGTATATAATAGATAAAATAGATAATTTATTAGACCTTTTTTTAAATAAATCAATATATATTATTTTATCGTCTTTTAAAGTTATTTCTTATATATTTTTAATCTTTGCTTTATCAATTTATTTTTCTTTTAATATCGATAAAATAAAATCATTTATTTATCAAAGAATAAATGATAAAAATACGAAATATTTTTTAAAAAATACAGATAATATGTTAAACGATTATTTTAAAGGATTAATATATATTATGATCATTGAAGGAATTGAGTATTTAATAGTTTATTTTATAATTGGTCATCAAAATTATCTTTTATTAGGATTTTGTTCTTTCTTTTCTCCAATTATTCCTTATTTTGGAGGAATGGTTGCAAATGCAATTGCTATTATTACAAGTTTAAAAAATAAATCATTATTTATCAAAACATGTCTTGTTTGTTTTATTATGCCTTTTATTGATTCTTATATAATAGATCCAAAAATATATTCTAAAACAGTTAAACTATCTTCATTTAAAGTTATTTTAGCAATTGTTATAACAAGTAATCTTTTCGGTGCAATAGGAGGTATTTTAGCTATTCCAATTCTTATTATTGCAAATAATATTATCACTTGTTATAATAAGAAAAAGAAAGGATGAGGTATATTATGGAAAATATTGTAAAGCACGAAAGAATTGGTTGTTATGGCATAATTATAAAAGATAACAAAATATGCTTAATAAAAAAAGCAAATGGCGGATATAAAGGAAAATTAGATCTTCCCGGTGGGGGAATAGAACATAAAGAAGATCCAGTTGAGACATTAAAAAGAGAATTAATGGAAGAAGCAGGGGTTAAAGTTGTTGAATATAAATTATTTCAAGTAACATCGACAAATATCGTTTGGGAATATAAAAAAGATTATTTTGAAGATTTACATCATATTGGTATTTTATATACAGTAAAAATAGAAAGCGACAAATTAAAAGAAGAAGCTGATGGACTTGATTCTAATGGAGCTTCTTGGTATGACATATCACTATTAAATAAAAAAGATTTATCTCCATTTGCTATATATGCAATAGAAAATATAAAAGATAATTTCTAATATAATAGTTTAAGCAATAAGAGTTTTTTTTCATATATTAAATATAGGAGGAAAGCTTTTATGTCAAATGAAAACTGTGAATTACAAGAAAATATTAGGTTAAGAAAAAAGCTTTTAAAACTAGGAATTGGCTTTATAAATGCTGGTCCAAGAGGTAAAAAAGGCGAAAAGGGCGATAAAGGAGAAAAAGGTGATAAGGGGGATACTGGACCAAAAGGAGATCAAGGTATACCTGGACCTGTTATCCCATCATCTAACGAAGGAATTTTTTTTACAGGATATATAGACACAGAAGAAAGCGAAAGTATGACACTTGAAGATGCATGGCTTATACCTAATCCAACAGAATATTTTATTTTAAAACAAAGAGAAGTTGTTGTAAATCCTGGTGTTTATGAAATAAGCTTTTCGGGTTTTATCGAAGGTGTTGACGCAACCCATGGAGCAGATTTATACCTTAAAAATAATAACGGTGAAGCATTAAAAGATTTAACATTTCATCTTCCAGCTGGAAATATAAGCGAAATGCACTTTTCGAAAACAATTTTATTTAGGTTCGACGATCAAACATCATTAATAGCAGAAACCAGTATAACCGGTGATCGTAATACTTCTTTAGTAAAAATAGAAGATGTTACCTTATTTTTAAAAAAGATTCATGAATAAAAATAGAAAATGAAAACAAGGAGTTTTTATGAAAGAAGAAAAAGAAATAACGGTCTTAGTTTTAACTTCATATGAAACATTACACGATATTTTAACAAAAAATAGTTTTAAGATTAAAGAAATATATAATATTTATGATACTTATATGATCAATAAATGTTGTAATATTACTTCTTTAAATACACTTGATATATTAAATAAAAGTATATTAATAAGAAATATAAAAGGATTAGATAAAAAATTGATATATAAATATAAAAAGTATGATAAAAATAAAGATATATTATATCAATCAAAAGTAGAATGCAAAGTAGATTGTATAAAAGATGCTAAAAACTTTATGAAATCATTAAACTACAAAGAAATATTTAAGATTAATAATAAGAGTATCATATATGAAAATGATTTTATGGAAATAGCAGTTCAGCTTGTAAATTCTAAATATATATTTATTGAATTAGAAAATAGAACTGGTAAGAACGAGAAGTTTAATAGTATAGATTTAATGATTAAAGAAATAGATAATTTAAATTTACCAATTTTAAAAAACAATTACTTTGTAAAAAAAGCAGAACTTGTTTTTAATGATATTTATAAAAATAATAATATAAAAAAATATCTTCATCAAAAAGTAACTGTTTTAGTTGATAGACCTTTTTTATCGTTACATCCTAAATATAAATTTATGTATTTATTAAATTATGGGTATATAGAAAATACAATATCAGGTGATGGTGAAGCAATAGATGCGTATATTTTAGGCGTTGATGTTGCAATTAAATCCTTTACGGGAGAAGTAATTGCTATTATTCATCGACTAAATGATGATGATGATAAATTAATTGTTGTAAAAGAAGGAGTAAACTATACAGATGATGAAATAAGAAAGTTGACAAATTTTCAAGAAAAATATTTTGAAAGCGTTATTTGGAGGTAATGATATTTTTTATGGAAGTATTAGATTTATATGACGATAATAAAAAAATAACTGGTAAAACAGTAGTAAGAGGTAGTAAAATAGAAGATGGATATCATATTTTATTATCAGTTATTTTTATAAAAAATAGTGATGGAAAGTATTTAATCCAAAAATCATCAAGCAAAAAAGATAATTTATATAGTTTAACCGGTGGACATGTTTTAGCAAATGAAAACTCTAAAGATGCTATTATAAGAGAAGTAAAAGAAGAATTAGGGCTTGATATAAAAGATGAATTAATAATATATGTTTCAAGTCTTACTTTAAATACTCCTATATTTGATATATATTATTTAGAAAAAGATATTGATTTAAATACTTTAAATATCGAAAAAGATGAAGTTTCAAATGTTTACTTTATGGACTTAGAAAAAATAAAAAAATTAATAGAAAATAAAAATTTTAAAGAATCTCATGCCAAACTTTTTCTAAAATTTATTAATTTAAAATTATAAAGAAAAAAATATTTTTTAATATTTTTTTCTTTGTTTACAAATAATACATGTTTTGATAAAATTAGTTTTGGTGGTAGTAGATGAAGCTCGAATTTAAAGTTAACAAATATTTACTTATGTGGCATCTTTTGTATGAAAATTCTATTTCGATGGATATTCATGTTATAAAACAAAAAATATGGAAATATTATAAGAAAGAATATTCTAATACGTATAAAGAAAAAGATAATATTTTAAGAGATTTAGATAATTATATTCCTGACGATGATATTATTTTTAATTATTTAGAAAAAGAAGAGTGTTATAAAAAAATAAAACAAGATACTAATAGATATCGTTTAAGTTTACTTAAAATATGGGATTATAATAGGAAAAAATATTTGACAGAGTTAAATCATATTTTAAGATATAATTTAAATAGAAGTTGTACTGTTTGTGTTATAGATCCACAACACGAAATATTAGAAACTAATTTTGATTATAATATTATTACTGTTGGTAAGAAATTACTTTCTAATGATTATAGTAATTTTTTTACATATCTATTTTATAAAATATTAAAAGAAGAGTTTTATAATGTTAAAATAAACGATAATGATGTTATTTCTGTTATACTCGAACTTATAACATTAAATGAGATGTATACTAGAATGACTAAGGAATCTAAATATAATTATGGTAAAAAAGAATATAAAGATTTAAAAGAAAAAATATATCCATATTGGTTGATGTATTTAGGAGTTAGCGAAAAAGATTTAGAAAAATATATGATTCGTGACAATATGTTTTTTAATATAAAAGAATATCCTTACGATAGTTCACTTAAAGGATATGATATTTTTTCTTTTGCAAGATTTATTATTAAAAATAAAAGAAAGATATTAAAACAAAATAATGTTGGAGTAGAAAAAATTAGTATTGAATCACTATAATTTTTTTCTTATGGGAGGTATTTTATGGATTACAAGATTAAAAACTTATTAGAAAAAATAAACTTTTGTAAGGAAGAATATTATCTATTTGAAGATACAGTTTTAGAAAAAATTGTAATAAATGAAAAGAAGAATCGTTTTGTTGTTTATTTAGTAAATAAAACTAATTTTACTTTGGATATTCTAAAAAAACTACAAACTTTTTTAGAAAAATATGTTAATAAAAAACATGATATTTTTATTAATATTAATGTATTAGAAGAAAATAGTAGTTTAATTTATGATTATTATAGCTATATTTTAGAAAAAATTAATAATAATAAATTATATTATGACATGTTTAATGATCGATTAGTCTTAGAAGATAATAATTATTTTATAGAAGTATATAATAAAAGTGAACAAGATTTAATTTCTTCTAAGTTAAAATTAATAAATGATTTATTTAATAATTATGGATTTAATATAAAACTTGATTTAAAGTTAAATAAAGATAAATCAAAAGAGTTAAAAGAAACGATTAAAAACGAAAGTAATTTTTATTTAGAAAGTTTAGAAAAAGAAAACATTGATAAAAAAATAGAACTTGATAAGGTTATTTTAGGAAAAAGTATTAGAGGTAAAATAACACCTATTTCTGATATTAGTTATGAAGTTGATAATGTAACTATTGAGGGGTGTATTTTTGGAATTGTTTTGCCTACTAAAAAGGGAATATATTCTGTTACGTTAAAAGTTACGGATTTAAAAACTAGCATGTATGTTAGAATATATATTAATGATGAAAAAGAATATGACAAGTTTTTAACTAAGATTAAAGAGAATATGTGGATTAGAATAAATGGTTATATTAAAAATAATACTTTTTATACTGATTTTGTTTTAAATGCGAGAAATATCGAAATAATAGATAAAAAACTTGATGAAGTAAAAGATGATGCCCCTATTAAAAGAGTTGAGTTACACGCTCACACTAATATGAGTCAAATGGATGGAATAGAAAGTGTTTCTTCTTTAATAAAAAAAGCGATTAAATTTGGACATAGTGCAGTTGCAATTACTGATCATAATTCGATTCAAACATTTCCTGAAGCGTATCATCATAAAGATGAAATAAAAATTATTTATGGGGTAGAATTATCGATGATCGATGATGATCTTGACTTAGTAATAAGAAGTGATGATAGTATTTTACTTGATAATACTTACTGTGTATTCGATTTTGAAACAACGGGATTTAATGCCGGTGGTAAGGATCAAAT
>CAKONT010000021.1 GCA_934097255.1 uncultured Bacilli bacterium | reverse complement strand
AGGATAAGCATCAATTAAGTTGACACCGTTAGTCGCCTCTTCGTAAGAAAAAATGACAAAACCTGACATTACATAATTGTCAACTGGTTTTGAATGAAAAAATATTTTAGAGAACAAAAAAACGGAGCTAGCAAACAAAAATAACATAAACATAATCAATTCGAAATATACTAATTTTTTCTTGTCGTCTTGTTCAGTATCTTCTGTATAATCATACTCTTCATCTGCAGATATAATATCAAGCTTTTCAATATTTTTGTCATCTTTCATACACATCTACCCTTTACTATACACAATTATTGTAACATAAAAAAAATAAAAAAAAAACATATAAATATGTTTTTTTCTTCAAAATAATTCTTATTATTATTATTTAACTGAGTCTACGTTAACTTTTATTGCATATTCTTCTTTACCAGTTAAAGTATTAGTATCAACAGCACTGTCAATCCAAATTCTTAATCTGTAACTTGTATTAGCATTACCAGAACCAGTTCCAGTTGTAAATGTTACAGTTTCATCATGAAGTTTATATGCATCTTCAGATGTACGAAGTGTTGATTTGTTACCAGCTGTTATAACGTCGCTCATTAATTTTGGATAACCACTAACAGCAGTTTCAGTATCATTTGATTTCTTTGTTAAATAAATCTTAACAGATCCATCAGGTAATTGAGTTTTACCAGCAGTTAATGTTGCTTTTGTAACATTAATTTCATATGGAATAGTAATTGTTCCTGTTGCTGATACATTAACATCAAAATCAAAGTAAGCAACTTCACCTTCTTTAAGTGCAGGTGAAGCACTTCCTGTACCAAGTCCATAAGCCATACCTGCTTCGTCGCTAATTGGTAATGCGTCAACTAATTTTACTCCACTTGTTGATTCAGCATAAGTCATAGTAACTTGTCCTGTTGTAATTTTATTTACCTCAGTATTATTACTTGTATAACTAAATACTGCAAATGAAATTCCAACGACTGCAACCATTAAAATTGCAACTCCTAACACAGATAAGAATACTTTTTTAGAACTATTTTCCTCCATCATTTTTTTATCCTCCTTTATGATATAAATATTACTATATTTAAAAACTAAAATCAACTATTTTTTAATTTTTTTTGTCAAATTTAAATATTTTTACACTATTATCATATAATTTATTTTTGATATAATTTTTATCCAATGGTAGTAAAAAGCAAAGAAAATCAAAAATCAATTTAATGTTTCTTGGTTCATTTTTTTCTCCTCTTTTAGGAGATAAGTAAGGACTATCCGTTTCTAAAACTATATTATCAATACCTATTTCTGAAATTATATTTTTAAGATTAGAGTTTTTAAAAGTTACAACACCACCAATACCCAATTTAAATCCTAAATTTATATATTCTTTTGCTATTTCTAAACTTCCAGAAAAGCAGTGAATAACACCTGTTGGCTTCAACTCTTTTATAATATTTATTGTATCAAAAGTTGCATCTCTTGTATGAACAACAATCGGTAAATGATATTTATTCGCTAGTAAGATTTGCTTTTTAAATAGTTCTATTTGTTTTTCTTTATTTTCTTTTCCATAATGGTAGTCTAAACCAATTTCTCCTATTCCAACTACTTTATCTTTATTTTCTACAATTTGTTTTTCTAAATCATCTAAATCTTTTTTTGTAATAAAAGATGCGTATTCCGGATGGTATCCTAAAGTTATGTAAACATTTTTATATTTTTTTGATAATAAAATATCACTACAATTATTTTCTTTATTAGTACCTCCAGTTATTAAAATATTAACATCTTCACTATTTGCATTTTTTATTACTTCGTCTATATCATACTCTTCGTTAGATAAATGACAATGCGTATCAATAAACATTTTTATCACCCACCATCTATTATAGCAAAAAAAGATACCTAAAAAAAAGGTATCATATCAAACTTCTAATTTTAAATAAAACACATAAGACATAAAGCAAATACAATATTTCAATCATATCCTCTCCTCTTACACTGCAATTTAATTATACCTATATATTAATAAAATAAAACAAAAAAAGTGTCGATTTTTCTTGTGTTGACACTTTTTTTACAATTTTTTAATCTATTCTTTTAAATAACATTTCAATATCACCAATTTTATGGTTATCATTTATACCACCAAAATTATTTATTGAATCAAACGAATTATTTGTTGTGTTTATTTGTTTGAATATTTTTTCTGATGTTGTTGGAAGATATGGTTGTAAATAAACAGCAATTATTCTAATACTTTCTAACAAATTATACATTACTGTTTCAAGACGATCAAATTTTTCTTCTTTAAATAAAATCCAAGGAGTTGTTTCATCAATATATTTATTACATTTTCTTATAAAATTAAATATTTCATCTATTGCTTCGCTTACTCTAAGATCATCCATTTTATTTATTACTTTTTCTTTTAATGACATTGCATCATTTATTAAGTCATTGTCTAGCTTTTCATTTACTTTTTTATTAGAAATAACACCATCGAAGTATTTATTTATCATTGATAATGTTCTATTTACTAAATTACCTAAAACATTGGCAAGATCACTATTTATTCTTTCTTTTAATAAATCTTCTGTAATAGAGCCATCGTTTGCAAAAGGCATTTCATGTAAACAATAATATCTTACTGCATCAACGCCATATTTTTCTACCAAATAATCTGCGTATATTACATTTCCTTTTGATTTACTCATCTTATCTTTTCCAGAAAGTAACCATGGATGTCCAAATACTTTTTCAGGTAATGGAAGATCTAACGCCATCAATATAATAGGCCAATAAATGGTATGAAACCTTATTATATCTTTTCCAACCAAATGTAAGTTAGCAGGCCAATATTTATTAAACATTTCAGTTCTATTATCAACATCATATCCAATGTTTGTTATATAGTTTGTCAATGCATCAAGCCAAACATATACGACATGCTTAGGGTTAAAACTAACTGGTATTCCCCAAGAAAAAGATGTTCTAGAAACACATAAATCTTGTAAACCCGGTTTTAAAAAGTTATTTATCATCTCATTTTTTCTTCCTTCTGGTTGAATAAATTCTGGATGATTTTCAATATATTTAATGAGTCTATCTTGATATTTTGACATTCTAAAAAAGTATGCTTCCTCACATCTTTCAGAAACCTTTCTACCACAATCTGGACAAATATTATCAACTGCTTGTGTTTCAGTCCAAAAAGACTCACATGGAGTACAATATAAACCCTTATATTCACCTAAATAAATATCTCCACTATCATATAACTTTTTAAATATTTTTTGAACCTTTTTTTTATGATCTTCATCAGTTGTTCTAACAAATTTATCATAAGTTGTGTTAACACAATCCCAAATTTTTTTTACTTCAGAACTTACCATGTCAACATACTCTTTTGGTTCCAATCCATTTTCTTTTGCTTTTTGTTCTATTTTTTCGCCATGTTCATCAGTACCTGTTTGAAAGTAAACATCATATCCTTGTAATCTTTTAAATCTTGCAATACTGTCTGCTAAAATTATTTCGTATGTATTACCAATATGTGGTTTACCACTGGTATATGCTATTGCTGTTGTAATATAATATTTTTCCTTATTCATAAAAATCCTCCTTTTGATACAAAAAAAGTGACACCGAACGAAATCAAAACTGTTTACTAAAACACCAAAGGGCGTAATAAAACATTACACGGTACCACCTTATTTTATAACTTTTATTCTTTTTATAATAAGAATAAAAGTTACCTCTTTATTTTAACTCTTATTAAGAGGGTCTATCTACATATCGATAAACCAGTTCAGAAACCATGTTCAATAACCATCAATACTTATTTTCACCAACCATAAGCTCTCTTAAAAATCAAGTTATTTACTCTTTTCATCAACACTTTTTTTGTACTTGCCAAGGATTATATCACAATTATTTTTATTCTTCAATATATTTTCCTAAAAATTTTGCAGCAATTGTAATTGTTTTTTCATCTAACTCATCTAATCTTCTGTTTTCAGAATACATAATTACTGCTCCTATGGCATCACCATTGACAACTATTGGAGCAATAACAAAACTTCCATATAATTTTTCTCCATCTACTATATTTATATTAGTATATTCTTTTGAAACAACAATATTTCTTTTTTGAATAATCTCATCAATATCAAGTGATATTTGCTTACCAAAATATTTCTTTTTTAAATCTCCAGCTATTGCAACAATTGTATCACGATCAACAATTAAAATATTTTCTTTAATTGAAGAATATATTGAGTCAACATAATCTTTATAGAAATCATTCAAATTATCAAAGGGAGAAAATTTTTTTAAAATAATATTATCACTATCTAAATATATTTCCAACCATTCTCCAACCATAAAACGAAGACTTTTTCTTATCTCTTTAGGAATCACAATGCTTCCCAACTCCTCAATTCTTCTTACAACACCAGTAGCTTTCATAAAGTTCAACGCCTTTCATATGTATTTATTGTTTTTTTGTAAAAAAACTTTTCAATATTATTCTTCCAATTTTCATTTTTTTTATTCCCTAATCTTATTTATATTATAATATTTTTATAAGCACTTTTTTGTTGGTAATTTTTTCCATTTATTAACCCTTAGATAACAAAAAAAGATGTATTAAAATTACATCTTTTCAAGTAATTCATTCAAATAGAGTAAATAATGTTTTGATAAAGTATTTTTTAAAAGTTTGATATATAACTTATCTGTTTTGTATTCAAGTTTAAATTTATTTGATATATTAGAAGTTATTAAAAATAAATTGCCATAATCAATACTATTACTTTTTTCTTTATCAAATACAATCTCTATATACATATTATTATCATTTATTTCAATTACACCTTTTTCTTTTGCTAAATTAGTAAATAATTCTTCGTTCATATAGATATACATATCTCTATCTATTGTTCCAAACCTATCTTCTAATTCTTTTTTTACTTCTTTTAACTTTTCGAAAGACGTTATTTTGTTTATTAATTTGTGAATTTCTATTTTTAATTCTTGTTCGTTAACATAATTATCCTTTATATGATTATTTACTTTAATAACATCATTTGTATCATTATTTTCTTCTTCTAAAATAGGTTCACCTTTTAGTTTTTTTACTTCTATTTCTAACATACTCATGTATAAATCAATTCCCACAGAATCAATAAATCCAGCTTGTTCTGCACCTAAAATATCACCGGCACCTCTAATTGATAAATCCCTTGTTGCAATACTAAATCCACTTCCGAGTTCAGTAAATTCTTTTATTACATTTAATCTTTTTATAGCAATATCATTTAACATTTTATTTTTTTGATACATTAAATATGCGTACGATACTCGTTTACTTCTTCCAACTCTTCCTCTTATTTGATAAAGTTGACTAAGGCCAAAATAATCAGCATTAAAAACTATTAAACTATTAGCATTTGGTATATCGATTCCAGTTTCAATAATTGTCGTACATATTAAACAATCATATTCATAATTTATAAAATCTTCCATTCTTTTTTCTAGTTCTAGTTTTGACATTTGTCCATGAGCAAACGTAATTCTAGCATCGGGAACTAATTTTTTTATCTCGTTTGTTTTTTCTTCTATATCTGATACTTTATTATATAAAATAAAAGTTTGCCCCGATCTTGCAAGTTCTTTATATATTATTTCTTTTATTATTCTTTTATCTTCCGGCATAACATAAGTTTGAACAGAATGTCTATTTTTAGGCGGGGTCTCAATTAGTGATAAATCTCTAATTCCAAGTAAAGACATTTGTAAGGTTCTAGGAATAGGTGTTGCAGTAAGTGTTAAAACATCTATATCTGATTTCATTTCTTTTATTTTTTCTTTGTGTGCTACTCCAAAGCGTTGTTCCTCATCGATTATTAATAATCCCAAATCCTTTGGTATCACATCATTACTTAATAGACGATGCGTTCCAATTAAAAAATCTATTTTACCATTTGAAAAGTCCTCTAAAATTTCAGCTGTCTTTTTTGGTGTGACAAATCTATTTAATAAAGCAATTCTTACTGGAAAATTTTGAAACCTTTTTATAGCACTTTCATATTGTTGCTTGGATAAAAGTGTCGTTGGACATAAATACATTACTTGCTTTGATGATGAAACTGCTTTAAATACTGCCCTAAATGCAACCTCTGTTTTACCATAACCAACATCACCACATAAAATTCTATCCATTGGTTTGTCTTTTTCCATATCACTTTTTATTTGATTAGTAGCTATTTGTTGATCTCTTGTCATTTCATATTCAAATTCTTGTTCAAATAATATTTGTTCTTCTGTATCTTTTTGATAAGCAAAACCTTTTTGCATATTCCTTTTTGCTTGAACTTTTAAAAGTCTTTCAGCTTCATATCTTATTTTTTCTTTAACTCTTTTCTTAGTTTTTTCCCAAGAAGGACTATTTAAAGAATTTATTTTTGGAATATATCCATCTTTTCCAGCATATTTACTTATATTTTCCATTTTTGATGCTGGAATATATAATTTATCGTTATTTGCGTACATAATTTCTAAATAATCATTAATAAATCCAGATTTATTTAATGTTTTAATACCATTAAATATTCCAATACCATGAGCATTATGAACAACATAATCACCTATTTCCAATTTATTAATATCTTTTATTCTTGTAGCATAATTATAATTCAATTTTGATTTTTTATTTTCATTTTGGTGCTTAAATAGTTCATTTTCAGTAAGGAATATATAATTATTTTTAATAAAACCAACATTCATCTTTTTATCAATTATATTTAATTTTTCTAAATATATATTATCCATTGTTGTTAAAACATACGAAAGAGTTAAACTATCTAAAAACTTATTTTTATTTTTCATGTTTAAACACAAAATAATAGTTTTATTTTGCGATAATTGATTTTTTAAATAATGATTTATCTTATCGATATCTTCATTTAACTTTGAAACAGATGATACTTCAAAATCTATTATTTTTGACATTTTTTTGGATATTAAATTACTATCAAAATCTAAATAATACATCACATCATTTATTTTTATATCGTTAAAGTCTGTTATAAATGATGTTTGATCTACATTAAATTCTTTTATATCGTTAATTAACATATTGTAAGAGGTTTCTATACTATTATAATCTTTAAAAATAACTATTGGATTATCTAAATAATCTATTAAAGTAGCAAAATCATTATTTTCTTCGTCTATAAAAGGATATATAGTTATTTCTTCTTTTTCTTCGATTGATTTTTGAGTATTGGCATTAAAAAAACGAATAGATTCTATTTCATCGCCAAAAAACTCAATACGAACAGGATTTTCTGTGTTTGATGGGAATACATCTATAACAAAGCCTCTTACACCAAGTTTTCCAGGAGATGTTATAATTGTTTCTTTTTCATATCCACTCTCATATAACTTTTTTAATAGCAAATCTCTATTTATTTCTTCACCCTTTTTTAATGAAATAATACTATTTTTAAAATGATTTGGAGAAGGAATTTTTTTTAAAAAACCATTTAAATCCGTTATAACAACTCTTTTTTTATTATTTAGTATATCTGTTAAAGTATTTATTCTATCTAATTTCAATTCGGGACTTTTAGCATCCACACTACTACTAACTATATCGTCCATTTGATAAAACAAACTATCGGTATAATTTAACATACTGTTATTAATTTTACTTGCTTCATAAACATTTGGTGTAACAATTAAAATAGATCTATTTTGTTTTTCTTTTAATAAAGATACATAAAACGCAAAAAATTCTACATTCAAATGAAGTAGACCTATATTATTTATATCTTTAAAATAATCTTCTTTAAAAAGTTCATCAACTATGTTCATAGCATTCACCTATTTTTTGTTGTATTTATTCATTACTTTATCAAAACTCATCATTAAATAATCACTTAATATACTTTCTGTAAGAGGCAATATGTCTGTTATTTTTTTTAATTCTTCCTTTGATAATTTACCTAAAACATAATTCTTCGAATCAATTGTTTTATCATTGTCAATTCCAATTTTAAATCTTTTGAAATTTTCACTATTTAAACAATCAATTATATTTTTTAAACCATTATGTCCACCACTTGAACCAAATAATTTAAGTTTTATTTTTCCAAGTGGCATATCTAAATCATCACTTATAACTAATATATCTTTTTGATCTATCTTGTAATACGAAGCATACTTTGAAACAACACTACCTGATAAATTCATAAAAGAAAGAGGTTTTAATAAAATAATAGTTTCATTATTATACTCAAATTTTTCATAAAGTCCATTAAATTTTTCTTTTGTGATATTTATATTATGGCTTTTTGCAAAATTATCTATTACCATAAATCCAATATTATGTCTTGTAAATTCATATTTTTTTCCAGGATTACCAAGTCCAACTATTAATTTCATAAACTTTTCCCCTTTCAATTTTTAACAAATATTTCTTGTACTACTCCATCTGGTGTTTCTACTTTATACATTTTTTTAAACAAATCAACATAAATAACTTTTCCCTCTGATACTTTATCTCCTACTTGGGGTAAATTTTTCTTATAATAATTATAACAATCGTTTTCATAAGAAAGACAACACATTAATCTTCCACATGAACCATTAATTTTTTGTGGATTTAGAGCAAGAAGTTGATTTTTAGCCATATTGATTGATACTCCTTGCATATCATCTAAAAATTGAGAACAACACAATGCTCTACCACATTGTCCTATACCACCGATTTCTTTTGCTTTATCACGTACTCCAATTTGTCTTAATTCTATTCGTGTCTTATAAATTGCTGCTAATTTCTTAGCAAGTTCTCTAAAGTCAACTCTATCATCAGATAGAAAATTAAATAAAAGTTGTGATCTATCAAATGTAAAACTTGCATCTAAAATTTTCATATCTAATTTCAATTCATCAATAAATTTATTGGCATCTAATATTGCTTTTTTACTGTCTTCTAAATTTTTAAGATGTTTACCAAAGTCTTTAGAAGTTGCTACTTTTTCTATTTCTTTCAACGGAGACATAAGCTTATCTTGGTCAACTTTTATTATTTCAGTTCTAACATAACCAAATTGTTGCCCTCTTTCTGTTGTTACAATTACTTTATCACCTTTTTTTAAAGGAATATTATTAGGCGTAAAATAATAAATTTTTTTATTGTTTTCAAAACTAATACCAATTACCTCAACCATTGCTAACTCCTCCCACAAAAGAAATAACAAAATTATATATGAATAATTCTTTATTAACATTATAATTTGCTTTTTTCAAAAATAGAGATAAACACTCAATTTTTCTTATTATATCACTTAAATTGTTTTTACTCTCAATAAATTTAATGTCTTTAAAGCATTTTTCATAAAGATTATCTTTTATATTGTATTTATAGTGCAATACACTATTATATATTTTCATTCCTATATTTAAACAGATATCAAAATCTTCTTTATAAAAAGAAATATCTTCTAATGCTAAAACACTACATCCTAAATTTTCTACTTTTTTAAAAAAAGCTAATGTTTTTTCTAACGATTTTTCTTTAAAATCTTCTAATTTATCTTCTTTATCCATATATTTTAAGTAAATACTATTATCTATTTCTTCTCTATTTTGCAAACTAATAATTTGACATCTCGAAGAAATTGTAGATATAACATTTTGAATATTATTTACTAATAAAATTGCAATTACATCTTTATTTGGTTCTTCTAAAAACTTTAAGATTGTATTTGCAGCACTTTTGTTTAACAAATTAGCGTCTTTTATAAGATATATTAAATACTTTCCACATATCGGTGTTAAAGAAAACTCTGATTCTAAAGATAATATTTGTTCTTTTTTTATTTCTTTTTTTTGACTATCTATAATCTTCAAATCCGGATAATTTCCTTTATCTATTTGAAGAGAAATATCACTATCTTCATTGCCACATAATAAATACTTTGCAAATGACAATGCTAAATCATTTGCATAACTAACATTATTTGTTTCTAATAAATAAGCATGACTAATTTTATTATGTTTTTTAGATGTCGTAACAAATTCATAAAATATTGGTTGTTTTTCTTTATATTCTTCTAACATCTTTTATTACCTTCTTTTTTTCTTTTTTAAGTTAAAACGCTAAAAAGCCACAATATATAAAATTATTAAAGTAAATAAGCCAGAAAAGCCAAATAAGCCAACAATTGCTAAAGTAAAAATATTAATTGGGATTATTATGCCTAATGGAAAGGCAATCAAGTTATAGATATAAATAATAAATGGAGCAAAAACAAGGTTTTTCACAATACTAAAGATTTTTTTCATACTTTAATCCTTTCAAAACTTCTTGTTTATTATATGCTCTAATCTATATTATTTTTTATTTCTTTTCTATTTTTTAGTGCAGATTCTAGTGTCAAACTATCTACATAATCCATATCAGCACCTATCGGAATACCACTTGCAATTCTTGTTACTTTTACATCTTTTGTTGATAGTAGTTTGCTTATATATAAAGCCGTCATATCTGATTCAATACTTGTTTTTGTAGCTAAAATCACTTCTTTTATATTGCCATCACTTACTCTTGTTATTAATTCTTTAATTCTTATATCCTCTGGAGATATATCATCAATTGGTGATATTAATCCCCCTAAAACATGAAAATAGCTATTAAAATTACCAATTTTTTCTAAAATAAAAACATCTTTTGGATCTTCAACCACAATAATTTCTTCGCTATTTCTTGTTTTATCAGAACAAATCATACATATATCTTGATCTGTTAATGAACCACATATGGAACAATTATGGATATTTTTTTTCACATTTAAAATATTATCACTAAATTCTTTGGCATCTTCTTCTGTGTAATCTAATATAGCAAACGCAAGTCTTTCAGCTGTTTTTTCGCCTATTCCAGGCAATTTTTTAAGCGATTCTATTAGATCACTAAAAGCCTTAGGAAATATCATAGTTAAAATATTCCTGGCATCATATTAGCATATTTTCCAAGCTTTTCTTCTGTTTTCTTGTTTATTTTATTAATTGCGTCATTAAAAGCAAGACAGATCATATCTTCAAGCATGGATAGATCTTTTTTTATTTCATCATCATCTTCTATTTTTATTTCTTTAACAGTTTTATCTCCACGCAAAACCACTCTAACCAAACCATTTTTTCCCTCAAATTCTTCATTTTCAATTTCTTTTTGAGACTCTGTAATGTCCTTTTGCATTTTTTTTGCTTGTTGAAGTAATGCTTGCATATTCATAATTAACCCTCTCCTTTTTGTATTTCTATTATATCATTTCCAAACAAATTAACAGCATCTTTTACAAATTCACTGTCATTATTAGTTTTCTGTGTCTCTTTTTCTTCTTGATAAATATACTTTTTACCAGATTTTATATTTTTAACATATTCTTC